>CAZFPO010000031.1:20994-25977 GCA_964521105.1 uncultured Lentimicrobiaceae bacterium
AATAATTAGCACTTTAGCACATTGAATCATTAGCACATTGAATCATTAGCACATTAAAAATTACTCTTTAACATAAACTCGTTTAACTCGTTGCGATATCGAAGTAAGTACTTCATAAGGAATTGTTTCCATTACTTCAGCCACTTCAACTACTGATATTTTTTCACCAAAAATTATCACGTCATCTCCTTCAACACAATCAACTTCGGTTACATCAATCATACACATATCCATACAAATAGCCCCTATGATTGGAGCAAAGCTATTATTAACATAAACTTTTCCTTTATTAAAGCCATATCTTCTAAGTAAACCATCAGCATAACCAATTGGCAGAATTGCAATTTTAGATTCGGTAAAGGCTGTCCATTTTCGACCATAACCAACTGTTTCTCCTTTTGCCAATGTTTTTATTTGCGAAATGGTTGTTTTTAGCGTACAAACATTTTGCAACTCACTTTTTTCGATAGTTGTAGTAGGAATTCCGTACAAACCAATGCCGAGTCGAACCATATCAAATTGAGCATCTTTAAAACGAACAATACCACTTGAATTTAGAATATGAACCATAATGGGATAATTTAAATGACTCATAATCTCATTTGATACACTTTTCAAACGGGTAATTTGCAAATTTGTAAAGTCATCTTCCTCAGCGTTATCTGAAGCAGCAAGGTGAGAGAAAATTGATTTCACCTCGATATGATTTTGAAAAGAATTAAGTCGTTCAACTAATAAAGGAATATCCTGTTCACAAAAACCCAATCGGTGCATTCCCGTATCAATTTTGATGTGAATTTTAATATTTTTTGGTATATCAAACGTATTAATTGATTCCTCGAGCAAATCGAACATTAAAAAGTTTGATATTTCGGGTTCTAATTCAAATTTAATAATTTTATCAAAACTTTCGGGCTCGGGATGCATCACCATAATTGGAACGCTAATTCCCCCTCTTCTTAAATCAACACCTTCATCAACATAAGCAACTCCTAAATAATCGACATGATGAAATTGTAACACATTAGCAATTTCCGACGAGCCACTACCGTATGAAAAGGCTTTCACCATAGCCATAATTTTCGTACTTTGAGCAATTTGTTTTTTGTAAAAATTATAATTGTGAATAATCGCATCTAAATTAACTTCCAATTGTGTTTGATGGCTTTTTTGCTGTAAAACCCTACTAATCCTCTCAAATTGAAATGCTCGTGCTCCTTTTATCAATATTAATTCATTTTGAAAAATCGTGAAATCAAATTGATTTAAAAAGTCATTTGTTGAATTATAAAAAAAAGATTTCATTGGAAAACAAAATGCATGACGCGACAATACCTTTCCTATCCCAATAAAAAGTTGAATATTTTTTGTTTGAAGCATCTCTCCTATTTCACGATATAAATCCTCATCATTTCGCCCAGTTTGCAACATGTCTGATAAAATTACTATATTTTTATCATGATTTTTTTGATGTGAAACAAAATCTAAAGCAATTCGGAGTGAATTAATATCCGAATTATAGCTATCATCGACAATTGAACATTGATTAATTCCCGCTTTTAGTTCCAATCGCATAGCTACCCGAGTAAGGCTACCCATTTTCGATTCAATTTCAGAAACAGGAATATTTAAAATCAACATCAAAGCCCAACAATGAATTGCATTTTCGATAGATGCTTTATCATTAAATGGTATTTGAATAGATATTTCCTTGTTTTGAAAGATTGCAAAAATCTTTGTATATTTAAGTAATGCTTCAACTTTAACAATTTTCAAATCGGGGTTATTTGAATTACCCCATGAAAATAATTTCACTTTTTTATTAATTCCCGATTTAAAAATTCTTTCGGTAATTAAGTGGTAATCCGAACAATAGATTATTGTTTCGGCAGAAGTAAATAAATTTAATTTTTCGCCAACTTTTTGTTCAAGCGACAAAAAATTCTCATCATGAGCAGCACCAATATTGGTAAAGATTCCTATAGTTGGTTTTATTATTTTTTGAAGTTTATCCATTTCTCCGGTTTGAGAAATACCTGCTTCAAAAATTGCTAATTCATTTTCGGCAGACATTTGCCAAACAGAAAGCGGAACACCAATTTGCGAATTATAACTTTTCGGACTTCTAACCGTTTTAAAGTTTGAACTTAGTAATTGATATACCCATTCTTTAACTATTGTTTTTCCATTACTACCAGTAATGCCAATAACTGGAATATTAAATTTGGAGCGATGCCAACCTACCAATCGTTGAAAAGCATCTAAGGTATTTTTAACTTTAATAAACAAAGCATCGGACATAATTTCTTTAACCACAAAGGAATCAGCAACTAAAAAAATTCTTACTTTTTTTGAATATAGTTCTTCAATAAAATCGTGTCCATTATTTCGTTCACTTACCAATGCAACAAACATTGTATCCGAAGGATTAAGCAGTTTACGACTATCTATTATAATATCTTTAACCGAAAGTTGCATTAAATTTTCGGTCAAACATGATTCGGCATTTAATACTTTACAAATTTCAGAAACAGGGTACATTTGATTGAAATAAAAGCATGTATAAATTTAACTATTTGATTTCCTATTATGTACTATATCGATAGCAAAATAAATTGCCTGTCGAAACGAATCAGGATTTGCCAAATCTTTTCCGGCTATTTCGTACGCCGTTCCGTGAGCAGGCGATGTTCTAACATAAGGTAAACCCGCAGTAAAATTAACCCCTTCACTATGAGCCAAAATTTTAAAGGGAATTAATCCTTGATCGTGATACATTGCCAACACTGCATCAAATTTATAAAATTGTCCCGATGCAAAAAAACCATCAGATGGGTATGGACCAAAAGCTAAAATATTTTTTTCAAAAGCTTCTCGAATGGCAGGAAAAATAATATCCCCATCTTCCTTTCCTAAAACACCTTCATCGCCAGCATGAGGATTTAACCCTAAAACGGCTATTTTGGGTCGTCTTATGCCAAAATCTTCCACCAATGATTTATTCATCATCATAATTTTTTTCAAAATCAATGATTTTGATAATTTTTGAGGGACTTCGCTTAACGATACATGCCCTGTAGCAACTCCTATTCGTGTAACTGGGCTAACCATAAACATTAAAAAGTCATCAACTCCAAACTGTTTTGCAAAATACTCAGTGTGTCCCGGAAAACTAAATTTGTCGGAATGAATATTTGACTTATTTATTGGTGCTGTAACAATCGCATCAATTTTGCCTGCTTTAAGATCAGATGTAGCCATTTCGAGCGACAATATTGCCATTTCACTAGCAATTGGAGTTGATTCACCAATATCTATCTTTACCTCAGCATCTACTACATTTATTAAATTTGAACGTTTTAACATTGCTTGTTCAGGGCTTTTAATAATGTTAAAAGTAAAGTCGCCAATATTTAATAATTTTCGATGATAAGAAGCAACTTTTGACGAACCATAAACGATGGGAGAACAAATTTCATTAATTCGTGGATCGCTTAATGTCTTTAATATCACTTCATAACCAATTCCATTAATATCACCTTGAGTAATTCCAATTTTCATATTTATTCAATATTTAAAAAAAATATCCATTATTGTGCAAATATATATCAAAATTCCTGAGTCATTATTAGATTTATGGATATTTTTAGAAAAATATCTCCTTTTTTTTAGATTTTGAAACACTGATTTTAATACTTTTGAAAAATATTTTTTTATGTTCAAATTAGATAATCTAAATATAAAAGCTAAAAATCTCAAACAACTCTCTTTCGAGGAATTAGTATTTTTGTATAAAAACGAAAAACTATCAACTTTAATAAATACAGCAAATTCAATTCGCCAAACAATTCATCCAAATAAAAATGTAGGCTGGATTATCGACCGTAACATCAATATTTCAAATATTTGCATTTCGGGTTGTCAATTTTGCACTTTTCACTGTTCAAAAAAATCAAAAAAGGCATTTATTACATCGTTTAATGAGTATGAAAAAAAAATAATTGAACTTTTTGACGCAGGAGGAAATCAAATTTTACTTCAAGGAGGTATGCATCCTGATATAAAAGTGGATTACTATGAACAACTTTTTAAGCAATTAAAAAAACGATTTCCTCTATTAAAACTTCATGCATTAGGACCACCCGAAATATTTTATTTAGCAAAAAAATCAAACATTTCAATAAAAAGCACGCTTGAATGCCTAATTAATGCGGGCTTAGACAGCTTACCCGGGGCTGGAGCGGAAATTTTAAATAATGAAATTCGCAAAAAGATTTCCCCTAATAAATGTACTGCTGATGAATGGTTAGAAGTTATGAAAGAAGTACATAAATTAAATTTACCCACTTCTGCCACAATGGTATTTGGTCATATTGAAACAATTGAACAACGAATTGACCATTTAATTAAAATTCGGGAAATTCAAAATGTAAAACCAAATACTTCTTTCGGCTTTTTATCTTTTATATTTTGGCCCATGCAAACCCAAAACACCATTCTATCAAAAAAACATCCTAACATTAAAAAAATTACACCAACTGAATACCTTCGAATGACCGCCATAAGTCGAATTGCATTAGTAAACATTCCAACTATTCAAGCCTCATTGCTAACAGTTGGAATTAATACTGCCCAACTTTCGTTGTATGCAGGGGCTAACGACTTAGGTTCAATAATGATGGAAGAAAATGTTCTTTCTTCGGTTGGTTCTGGATTTAGGGTAAATGCAACACAAATGAAAAACATTATTTTGGATGCTGGATTTAATCCATTTTTGAGAAATCAAAAATTTGAAAATTTGTATTAATAATTGCAAAATGCAATTATTTTCTCCAATTATTCTTAAAATAAAAAAAAAAATCTTTTTTTTAACATTGATTTTTCATTTTTTTTTGTTTTAGATTATTTTTTGATTATTTTTGTATGAAATTTCAAATAGGAAGTCTAACTAAAAATTATCAAAATGAAAAAATCATTACTTAT
>CAZFPO010000032.1:0-25931 GCA_964521105.1 uncultured Lentimicrobiaceae bacterium
AAGGCATGAAAGATTATTTGCGAATTGTAATGCCCAATAGGCGAATTATGACCCTTCAAACATTTAAAAACATGATGAGCCTTTTGCCTGAAAATCAGTTTTTTAGAATTCATAAATCGTATATTATTGCCATTGATAAAATAAAATCAATCGAGCGAAATCATGTGGTAATAAACAACGAAAGAATTCCTATTGGGGAATCCTATCGTGTTGATTTTTTTAATTATTTAAAATTATTAGGAATATTACCTTCCGAATAAATTAATAAAACAAAATTTATTGAGCAACTGGTTCTGCAGGAACTTTTGAAGGTGCTTCGGTTTGTTCTTGAGGTGCTTGGTCTTGTTCATCTTCGGTTACTACGGTAGAACGAGGAACTGAAAAAGCTGCTAAAAAACTTACCACAACAATTGTTATAGCTAAGCCCCATGTAACCTTTTCGAGTAAATCAGCTGTTTTTCGAACTCCCATATATTGGTTTTGAGAAGAAAAATTTGAGGTTAAGCCACCACCTTTTGGATTTTGAATTAACACAATCAAAATCAATAATATACATGCAATAATTGCTAACACCATTAAAAATACAAACATGACTTTATTTTTTAGATTTATTTTTTAACTTTTTCACATCTTCAATTAAGGTTGCAAAGTAAATGTTTTTTTCTGGATTTTTCAACAATAATCCGTTATAAATTTTTAAAGCTTTGTCAAAATGACCCTGTTTAACGTAAATTTTTGCCAATGTTTCACTCGAAACATCTTCGGGTTCAACTAAGCTCTTTTCAGCCATTACACGAGTTTTATCTTCATCAGGGGCTTCTTTGCTTACTTTAATTTTTGGAGGATTATTGGTGAAAGTTTCTACCAATGAATCAATTGAAGTTTTTTTATTTTTTTTAGGTTTAATTACCTCTTCCTTTACCTCTTCTATATCTTCTTTGCTTTTAGGTTCCTCTGCTATTTTATCTTTTTGAATTTCGGCTAAGCGTGCTTTTAAGATTTCAAGAGGGTTCTCTTGTTTAGGCGTTTCGTTTTCAGTGTTTATAGTTGTCTGGGTTTCATTTTTCACCTCGGATACATCAGCTTTTGATTCAATTTTTTTAGTATCAATTGTATTATTTTCAATGACATTGTTTTCGATTTCAACATTTTCAGTAATTGGAGAGTTGTCGATGGTAGAAGTTGTGTTGATGTCTATCTTTTTTTCTGTCTCTTGTTTAATTATTAAGTTGGGGTAAAGGAGGGTGAAAAAAGATTTGCTTGAAATAATATATATTGAAGCCCTATTGATTTCGGGGGTGTTGTTGTTTTTGGATTTATGCTTTGATGCAATAGCTGATAAAACATGTGCTACTTGAAAATATGGAAAATCTTGAACCACTGCATTTATTTCAGAAAAATGATTTGATTCAATTTTTGAGGGATCATTGCATAAGTTTATGAAATCGAATTTGTTCATGTTTTTAAATGTTAATTTTTACCAATTTACCACCGCTTTATTAAAAATATCTTCAACTAAAACTTCGTTAATTTGCTTAACTAAATCCGACTCTACCTCCGATAAATTCCTCGAACTATCATAATCGATGTATCGACTAAAACGTTGCTCAAAGTTGTCTTTTTCGTTTAGTTTATTTGTAAACCGAACATTCACCGATATGGTTAATCTATTCAGTGCTGCTTTTTCGTTTCCTTGAATGGCGATAGGGCTTGTTGAATATCCAATAATTTCTCCTTCTAATTCGTAATCGCCACTGCTATTTACCAAAATTAAACTAGTTTGTTTTTGAAATTTATCTTGTAGGGCTTCGGTAAACTCCTGACTTAAAGACGGATTAACCATGGGAGCCATGTTTGGAAATGTTTTTATCGAAATTGTTTTTGCTTGTGGATGAATTGATGCACCTGTAAATGAATAAATACCGCAAGAAGAGCAAAGAATAATTAAACCAAATATTAAAAAAAATGTTTTTAATCTTTTAAGAATGGGTGTTTTTTTTAGATTAATCATTGTATAAATTATTAATCGAGATTATATTCTTTTATTTTACGATATAAAGTGCGTTCTGAAAATCCCAATTCTTGAGCCGCAAGCTTTCGGCGACCTCTATATTTTTCTAACGCTTTAATTATTAGCTCTTTTTCGAGTTTGTGTACCGACAAAGAATCATCAATTGCAATGGTTTCTTCCACTTCATGTTCGGCATATTCAAATTCTTCATCAGGCTCTATTTCGGTAGGTTCAACGGGTGTGGATATGATATTAGATTTGTATTTTTCGCTAAAATCATAACGTTCAGTTTCGTTAAATCGGGTAATATTTGAGGCTTTTTTCAAAAATTCGGGAGAAACGTTTCCCGACTTGATAATTTCGCCAACTAAGCCTTTTAAATCTTGAACATCTTTTTTTAAATCCCATAAAAAATTATAAATTAATTCGCGTTCAAAATTTTCGGAAATATTTTTATTTTGTTGGTTTTTATATAATACTGGTAAATCATGAGTTTCGGCATCTGCTGGCAAATACTTAATAATTGTTTTTGCACTAATTTCTCGGTCTTGTTCAATGATAGATAGTTGTTCGGCAACGTTCTTCAATTGGCGAACGTTTCCGGGCCAACGATAGTTTTTAATTATTTCGGAAGCTGATTCTTCTAGATGAATGCTTGGTATTTTAAACCGCTCCGAAAAATCAACACAAAATTTTCTAAACAATAATAATATATCCTCTTTTCTCTCGCGAAGCGATGGAACTTTGATGGGGACTGTGTTTAAACGGTAGTATAAATCTTCGCGAAACTTTCCTTTATTTATGGCTTCTTGAACATCTACATTTGTAGCAGCTACAATACGAACATCGGTTTTTTGAATTTTTGAAGATCCCACACGAATATATTCGCCTGATTCTAGAACCCGCAGCAACCTAGCTTGTGTTGATAGTGGCATTTCGGCAACTTCATCTAAAAAAATGGTGCCTCCATTTGCTACTTCAAAGTAACCTTTTCGTGCTTCATGAGCCCCTGTAAATGAGCCTTTTTCATGACCAAATAATTCCGAATCAATGGTGCCCTCGGGGATTGCTCCGCAATTAACAGCTATGTAAGTACCGTGTTTGCGTGCACTATATTGATGTATGATTTTTGGAAATGTCTCTTTTCCAACACCACTTTCGCCCGTAATTAATACCGATAAATCGGTTGGTGCAACCTGTAATGCTATACGAATTGAACTCTCTAATTTTTGAGAATTTCCAATTATTCCAAATCGTAATTTTACACTTTGAGTATCCATTAATTTAATTTACTGACAAAATTATAAAAAAAAACTGACAAAATGGCAAGTTGTTTTTAAATAAGTAGATGTTTTAAAGAAAAATAACAAGTGTTTTATTTTGAAACCTAATCTTATATAATTGATTTTTAAAAGTTTAATGAAATTCTACCGTGTCTTAACAAAACTTAACCTTGAAAAAAAAATCAAAGGCTTTAAAATTGCGTTTTAAAATTGAAACTTTAAAATTAATGAATATGAAACGAATATTGTTGTTTTTTTTATCTTGTTTTATTCTTGTTAGCACCATAAGCAGCCAAACTACAATTCGAAATAACGGTGTGGATTTTACAGCTGCAGCCGAAAAATCAATACATGCAGTTGTTCACATTAAAACCGAGTTTGAGCGAAAAAGTAGTGTTTATGATGACTTTTTTGGTTTAGGCGATCCTTTTTGGAATTTTTTTGGAAATAGAAATCAGCAAAACAGCTATCCAATAATTGCTACTGGTTCGGGTGTGATTATTTCAAATGATGGATATATTGTTACCAATAATCATGTGGTACAAGATTCAAAAATAGTTACGGTTACCCTGAATGATAAGCGAGAATTTAATGCAGAAATTGTTGGTACAGACCCTTTTACCGATTTAGCTTTGATTAAAATTAGTGCTACAAATCTACCAATTCTGAGTTTTGGAAATTCCGATGATGTTAAAATTGGGGAATGGGTTTTAGCTGTTGGTAATCCGTTTAATTTAACTTCAACTGTTACAGCTGGAATTGTAAGTGCAAAAGCACGTAATTTAAATATTTTAGGAAAAAGTGGAAGTATTGAGTCGTTTATTCAAACTGATGCAGCAGTAAATCAGGGTAATAGTGGCGGAGCTTTGGTTAATACTTCGGGAGAACTAATTGGCATTAATGCTGCCATTGCTTCCAACACGGGTTCATACACGGGCTATTCGTTTGCCATTCCATCGAATATAGTAAAAAAAGTTACTGAAGATTTAAAAACTTATGGCATAGTTCAGCAAGCCTTTTTTGGAGCTTCTTTTTCCGAGATTAATAGTAAAATGGCTACGGACTTAAATTTAGAAGAAATAAAGGGAATTTACATCAATTATGTTGATGAAAAAGGTACCGCTTCGGCAGCTGGAATAAGTGTTGGAGATATTTTACTATCGTTAAACGGACATGCAATAAATAGTTATGCTGAGTTAAAAGAAGTTATTGCTCAATATCGACCTGGAGATAAAGTAGAAGCATTGGTTAAAAAAAATGAAAAAGTTAGAACAATTACCTTAACCTTGCGAAATAAAAACGGATCAACTGAAGTAATTAAAAAAAGTGATATGAATAATATTTCGCAATTAGGCGTTATTTTAGTGCCCGTTGAAAATAAAATTAAGCAAGGTTTGAGAATTAATGGGGGAGTGCAAGTATCTAAGGTTGAAAAAGGAATATTTCAAAGTGCGGGAATACGTGAAGGCTATATCATTTTAAGTGTTAATAATAAACCAATAAACAGTGTCGACCAATTTCAGGAAATTATTAATTCAAAAAATGGAAGTTTATTAATAGACGGAATTTATCCTAATGGCATGAAAGTATATTATGCAATTGGCATGTAACTAAAAATCAACTTGTAATAAAATAAAATTAAAATTTAACAAAATATATGAGGACTAAATTTTTTATTTCTGTAAAAATAGCATAATTTCGTTGAACAAAAATAGCCCAATAAAGGTTATTAAAAGGTATTAAAAATCCGTACTAATTGGCACTAAATATATGAGACAGCTAAAAATATCAAAATCAATAACCAATCGTGAAACGGCTTCATTAGACAAGTATCTTCAGGACATAGGTAAAGAGGAAATGATTTCGGCAGAGGAAGAAGTAGAACTTGCTAAAAGAATTAGACTAGGTGATCAAATTGCGCTGGAAAAACTCACAAAAGCGAATCTGCGTTTTGTGGTTTCTGTGGCTAAACAATATCAAAATCAGGGGCTTAGTTTGCCTGATTTAATTAACGAAGGTAATGTTGGTTTAATTAAAGCCGCTCGTCGCTTTGATGAAACTCGAGGTTTTAAATTTATTTCATACGCAGTTTGGTGGATACGACAATCAATTTTACAAGCAATTGCCGAACAATCCAGAATTGTTCGCTTACCATTAAATCAAGTTGGCTCGCTTAATAAAATTAAAAAAGAAATTTCACGCCTCGAGCAGTCGTTTGAACGACCTCCTACAATTGCCGAAATTTCGGAATCATTAGATATTCCTGAATATAAAATATCTGATGTGATGAAAATAAACTCAAATTATGTATCCATGGATGCACCATTATCTTCCGAAGATGATACAAAATTTGTTGACACGTTTGTACCCGAAGATAATTCTAATACCGACTCATCGTTAATTAAAGAATCATTGTTTGAAGAAATTCAACGCACCCTTTCTACGCTTAGCGAAAAAGAAAAAGATATTTTAAATCTTTATTTTGGAATTGGTTGTAACCACGAATTAACGTTGGAAGAAATTGGAGCTAAGTTTGATTTAACTCGCGAAAGAGTTAGACAAATTAAAGAACGTGCAATTCGTCGTCTTAAGCAAAACTCAAAAAGCAGCAACTTAAAATCTTATTTGTAAATAAATAATTGGTTGTTTTTAGTTCTTATTGTAGTTAATTGTTAAATATTAGATTTTTGTTTAATATTTTATTCACTTTATAGATATTTGCAGATAAAAGCTCATTTCTTTGAGAAGAAATAGTATTTTTGATTTTTTTTCGGAATAAACAACATAATACTGATTTAATATAAATTCAATGAACTTGAGTACTCGTTATATTTTTGTTACTGGTGGTGTAGCATCTTCCCTTGGGAAAGGAATAATCTCCGCATCGTTGGCGAAATTATTTAAAGCACGTGGTTTTTCAGTTACCATTCAAAAACTCGACCCATACATTAATATTGACCCAGGCACATTAAATCCGTACGAACATGGGGAATGTTTTGTTACCGATGATGGTGCCGAAACTGATTTGGATTTAGGTCATTACGAACGTTTTTCGAATGTGCCAACTTCTCAAGCTAACAATATTACCACGGGTAGAATATATCAATCGGTTATCAATAAAGAGCGTCGTGGTGATTATTTGGGGCAAACGGTACAAGTAATTCCTCATATCACCGATGAAATAATTAGACGTGTTAAAACGCTTGGAAATGATGGAAAATTTGATTTTGTTATTACCGAAATAGGCGGTACTGTTGGTGATATTGAGTCATTTCCATTTGTGGAAGCTGTTCGACAGTTAAAATGGGAAATGGGTAATAAATGCTTATCTATTCATTTAACCTTAGTTCCATATTTAGCTGCTGCCGGAGAGTTAAAAACTAAACCCACTCAACATTCGGTAAAAACTTTACTTGAGCAAGGTGTTCAACCAGATATTATCGTTTGTCGTACCGAAAAGCATTTAAGTGAATCGATGCGAAATAAAATTGCTCTCTTTTGTAATGTTGAACCAACTTCTGTTATTGAATCGATTGATGCTGAAACTATTTATGATGTTCCATTGTTAATGCACGATGAAGCATTGGATAGTGAAGTTCTTCGGAAAATGGGAATTGTAGGTGTTCCCGAACCTGACCTAAAACAATGGAAAGAGTTTCTTTTTACATTAAAAAATCCAATACAAGAAGTTGAAATTGCATTAGTTGGAAAATATGTTGAACTAAAAGATGCCTATAAGTCTATTTGCGAGTCGTTTGTTCATGCTGGAGTTTCGAATAAATGTAAGGTTAAACTAAATTTAATTCAGTCGGAAAAACTGGAGGAAACCAACATAGAGGAAAAACTAAAAGGTAACTGTGGTATTTTAGTAGCTCCTGGGTTTGGTGAACGTGGAATTGAGGGTAAGATTTTAGCAGTAAAATGGGCTCGCGAAAACAACGTGCCATTTTTAGGTATTTGTTTGGGAATGCAATGTGCTGTAATTGAATTTGCTCGACATAAGTTAAATATGGAAAGTGCTCATACCACCGAAATTGATAAAAATACTCCCTATCCAGTAATTGATATTATGGAAGAGCAAAAAAATCAGGATAATAAAGGCGGAACAATGAGGTTGGGGGCATATCCTTGCAAAATAAAATCAAACACATTAGCTTCTTCAATTTATACTACTGAGCTAATTTCAGAACGTCATCGTCATCGCTATGAGTTTAATAATAAATATATGGCTGATTTTGAAGCAAAAGGAATGGTTTTTTCGGGCATGAGCCCAGATGAAAATTTGGTGGAAATGATAGAATTACCCAGTCATCCTTGGTTTATTGGGGTACAATTTCACCCCGAATATAAAAGTACGGTTGCAAATCACCACCCGTTGTTTGTAAGCTTTGTTAAAGGAGCTATTGATTATTGTAAATTAAAATAACATAGTTGTCCGAAGTCTCAGACTTCGGACAACTAAAAAAAAATGCCGTTATTAAAACGGCATTTTTTTATGAAATAGAATTAATTTACTGAGTTTTTTTGCGAGTTGCATAATTAATTTTACGCGAATCGGCTTTTCTGAGTTCTTGTTTAACGTCTGTTACAATACCCATTTTAACTTCGCCGTCAACCTTTAACGAATTTGTTATTTGGCTACGTTCAAAATCGTTTCGTGCTAATTTTTCTTTTGTAACAAACTCAGGAATATTAGATGGTTCAGCAAATTGGTCATTTAACTGAATTCGGGGAGCAGTACCATACATCTGTGATTTCATAGGAACACCAATATAAATACTACTAACTAAACTCTTTTTTTCCAATTTTTGATACTCACTAGCTTGAGGAGGAGTAACTCTAACAAATAGTGTGTTTTCCCTCATTTTAGTAATAACCATAAAAAAGAAAAGGAACATAAAAATAATGTCGGACATTGAACCTGTGTTAATTGCAGGTACTTCTTTTTTTCCTGATTTAGTGAATCTTCCCATGATTTATCCTCCTATATTTTTAGGTTCTGCTTCTGAGATACTAGTTGGAACAGCTTTTAATAAGGCTTTGCGGTGTTCTTCGTTAGTAATGTCGCTAAATTTTTTACCAAATTTTTGCATCGACAATTTGTCGCGAAGTTCGTTGTAGGCTTTAGTAAGTTCATTTTGAACACTAATATACATATTATATGAAGTTCCTCTGTCATTTTGAAGACTTATTACACCTTTACTTATTCTAACTTCACCAAGATAATCAACGTTTTCAATTTTATAATCAGAAAGAGTTGGGTTATCGGTTGGGTTTTCAATAAAGTTAATTGCTTCTTCTTTTAAATCTTCAACAACACCAGGTTGCCCGTTTATTAAGAGTTGGTCAAACTGATTAACAAGAACCTCCATAACATTACGTTTGTTTATGTCTGGTGGTTTTTGATCAGCAGGTACAGGAGGAGGCAATACTCTTGATATACCCTGATCGGTATTGATAGAAGAAGTAAGCAAAAAGAATGTAAGCAGAAGGAACGAAATATCTGCCATAGATCCTGAATTTATTTCAGGGGTTTTTTTTCCCATAGCTTTATTTTTTTAATTTTTAAATCTACTTGCAAGAGTTGTCCAAACAATAGCCAAAAGTACACAAGCAGTCATTACATAAGTTGAAAGCAAACCTGCACCAATTAGTCGCGACATGTTTTCGGTAACAGCAAATTTCTGTTCAATTAAAGAGTTTTGAGGGAAAGATAGAAAATAAGCGATAACAAATAAGCCTAATACAACTCCCACTCCAATAATTCCAGCTTTTGCTTGTTTAAAGTTTTTGATTAGCTGATAAATAACAAATCCTAATAAAATAAGAACCGCAGCAAACATCATACTATACGTTACATACAAGCTAAATGATTGGAAAAATACTGATTTATCTGGTTCTGAAGCATTATACTTCATAGCAAATATTACAATTGATATCGAAGATAAAACTGCCAATATCGAAATGATTATACTAATTATTTTAGTTTTCATGTTTTTTGTTTTTAATAAATAAATAATTGCTTTTCAAAACATGGAAAAACTATTTTTTATTTTTTATAATAATGTCCATAAAAGAAATAGTTGCATCTTCCATTGTGTTAACTAAACTTTCAATTTTTGATACAAGATAGTTGTAGAAAATTTGTAAAATAATTGCAACAATAAGTCCAAATACAGTTGTTAAAAGAGCTACTTTCATACCACCGGCAACAACAGTTGGAGAAATATCACCAGCCGCTTCGATAGCGTCAAATGCTTGAACCATACCAACAACAGTTCCTAAGAAACCAAGCATTGGAGCAAGAGCAATAAATAAACCGACCCAAATTAAATTGGTTTCTAACCTTCCCATTTGAACGCCACCATACGAAACAACTGATTTTTCAACGATGTCGATGTCTTGGTCAATTCGGTCTAAGCCTTGAAAAAAGACGCTAGCTAAAGGTCCGCGAGTGTTACGGCAAAGTTCTTTTGCTTCGGCAGCACCACCTTTTTTCATAGCTTCTTCAATGTTTAATAAAAGTTTTTTAGAATTTGTAGTAGCTAAATTAAGATAGATAATACGTTCTACAACTAATGCTAAACCAAGGATTAAACAAATTAAAATTGGAGCCATCCATCCTGCACCACCTTCAATAAATTTATCTTTTAGTACTTGATGAAATGATCTTTCTTTTTCAACTGGTTTTTCAGCTTCTGCGGTTTTAGCGGTGGTAGAGTCGGCAACTACTGCTTTAGCAGTATCTGCTGTAGGGGTAGCTTCTGTTTTTTCAGTTTTTGCTGTTTTTTCAGTTTTAGCAACTTCTTTAGTTTTAGCACCTTGTGCCATAGTAACATTCGATAAACCGAATGTTAGGATTCCTGCAATCGCAATTAAAGCAATTAATTTTTTCATGTTTTTAATTATTGATTATTCGTTTAATTTTAACTTGTTTATTTCTATTTTATTATATTTCAATTCAAATTTTTGCGGAGAGAATGGGATTCGAACCCATGAAACGCTTTCGGCGTTTACACACTTTCCAGGCGTGCGCCTTCGACCACTCGGCCATCTCTCCATGCAAATTAATTCTTTCACAAGGATTAATTTCAGCCTGCTAATGTACAAAAAAATATTTATTCTCAAATTTATTTTATTTTTTCAATTAATTTTCAATACTCATTTCTCCTCGTATCGGTTTTTGGAATAATTGACGGATTTCATGAAGCTCTTTATTGGCACCAAATAAGTACATTAGTTTTGTAACTGCCGACTCGGTTGTGATATCAAAGCCGCCTAGTACACCAATCTCTTCAAGTTGTTTACCCGTTTCATATTTTCCCATTTGAACACTACCTCGTTTACATTGAGTTACATTTACAATTAATATATTTTTGTTTATGGCTCTTAACAATTCATCGATAAAATCCTGCGAAGTGGGTGCATTTCCCGAACCATAGGTTTCTAATATAAGTGCTTTTAATCCGTTAGTTTCTATAACCGAGCGGATTACTTCAGGTCGAATCCCTGGAAAAAGTTTTAACACGGCAATATTTCTATTCAGATTTTTTATTACCGATAGTTTTTTAAAATTTGGTTTTAATATTGCCTCAAAATTATATTTAATTTTAACACCAACTTCGGCTAATGGGGGATAGTTTGGCGACATAAATGCTTGAAAATTCTCGGCATTGTTTTTAAATGTACGGTTTCCTCGATATATTTTATTTTCAAAGCAAATACACACTTCGGGTATAATTGGAGTTTCATCAATATGTGCTGCCGAAACTTCAATGGCATTAATAATGTTATCGCGACCATCGGTTCGAATTACTCCAAGTGGCAATTGAGAGCCTGTTAATACTACTGGTTTGTTTAGGTTTTTAAGCATAAAGCTTAAAGCAGAAGCGGTATATGACATGGTGTCAGACCCGTGCAAAACTACAAACCCATCATAATCTTCATAGTTTTTTTCAATACAATTTGCTAATTCAACCCAAAAATCAATGCTTACATTTGATGAATCGATGAGGTTTGGAAATATGAAAAAATCAATGTGATAGTTAAATAACTTCAACATGGGAATATGAGTGTATATATCCTCAAAATTGAAGGGTTTTAACGCTCCACTGACGTCATCTTTAATCATTCCAATCGTCCCTCCAGTGTATATTACTAGTATATTTCGTTCCATTTTTAAATTGTAGTTGTTATATTAAATAATTTTATTGCATTTGAAGTGGTAATTTGAGCAACTTCTTCAGTTGATATATTAAGAATGTCTGAAATCTTTTGTGCAATAATTGGTATATAAAAGCTTTCATTCCTTTCTCCACGATGAGGTACAGGTGGCAAAAAAGGTGAATCGGTCTCTAGTAAAATGTTTTGTATTGAAACCTGCTTTATTACTTCAGCCAGCTTCCCATTTTTATATGTAATTGGTCCTCCAATTCCTAAATAAAAACCAAAATCAATGATTTCATTTGCTTGTTCGATATTCCCCGAAAAACAATGGAAAATTCCCTTCAAACCCTTATCTTTATAATGATTTAATACTTCGAAAATTTCGTTGTACGATTCGCGACTGTGAATTATCAAGGGTAAGTTGAATTCTAAAGCCCAATCGGCATGAATTGCTAGCGATTTTTTTTGCTCCGAAAGAAAGGTTTTATCCCAATATAAATCAATTCCAGTTTCGCCAATTCCTTTTAAAATATTAATATTGCTTTCGATGAATTTTCGAATAATGGTTAATTCCGATATGTAATTTTCTTTTACATCGGTAGGATGCAAAGCCATCAACGGGAAGCAATTTTTTGGAAATAATCGACAAACATCCATCAAGGAATTTATGCTTGATGAATCAATGTTTGGTAAAAAAAAGTATTTAACTCCTGAGTCCATCGCTCGATGAATCGATTCTGCTCGGTCTGAATCAAAAGCATTTAAATAAAGATGAGTATGAGTGTCTGTAAAAACCATGCGGCAAAAGTAATTCATTTTTTGAATTTAAAACATCTAAAAATTTATTGTTGGTAACAACAAAAAACGAGTTTTAAATTCCATCTTTTAAAGGGATATATTAAAGCACTTAATCTTTTGAACACAGTGTTATTAGCCACAAAGGCACGAAGACACAAAGTAGCACAAAAAAAACTTAGTGAATCTCTGTACCTTGGTAGTAGACGAAAATATTCAAATTTTTATTACACGGTGTTACATAGATTGCTAAAGCAATTGTTTATCTGCCATGCCTATGGCAGGTAAACCTTTGGCAGGCACAGTGTTTCACAGTGTAAGACAAAGACAAAACATAGTGAAACTCTGTGTGTACATTGTGGAACATAGTGAAACATGTTCTTTTTAAATTACATCTTAGATAAAATCTTTTAGTAGAAAATAGCCACGAAGGCACAAAGACACAAAGTAGCACAAAGAAAACTTAGTGAAACTTAGTGTCTTGGTGACTTGGTAGCAGAAAAATAATAAAGAAACATGGAAAAATTAGTTTTGCTTTAGCGGATTGATTAACTCCGTATAAACTACTTTATAAATTTTTACAGGAGGTGCTGGCTAATTATCAACCAGCGTGTAAACCAAAAAAATCTATCTTTGTAAAAAAAACTTTGAAGAAAATTCTTTTTATTCGGTTTAGTTCCATTGGAGATATTGTGTTAACAACACCTGTGGTGAGATGTGTTAAAAAACAGTTTCCTGATGCTGAGATACATTTTGCGGTTAAAAAAGCATTTTCAATGATTGTTTCAGCTAATCCAAATGTCAACAAAGTACATGTTTTGGATAAAGACGAATCTGCATTAATAAAAGATTTAAAAGCCGAAAATTTTGAACTCATCATTGATTTACATCATAGTTTAAGATCTCAAAAAATTAAAAGAAAACTGAACAGACCATATACGACTTTCCCGAAATTGAATATACAAAAATGGTTGTTGGTTAACTTCAAAGTTAATTTGATGCCAGACATTCATGTTGTTGACCGTTATTTTCAGGCGGTTGAAAAACTTGGAGTAAAAAACGATAAAATTGGATGTGAATTTTTTATTCCTGAATCGACAAAACTTCCTGAAAATATCGATGAATTTATCAAAATCAATCATGCTATTGCTATTGCAGTTGGAAGTAAACATAATACAAAACAAATTCCGATTGAAAAATTGCACGAATTATTTGGCTTATGCAACGAAAATTTTATTCTTTTAGGAGGAATTGATGATTTTGAAAAAGGGGAGCAAATTAAACAAGGTTATGAAGAACGTGTTTTTAATGCGTGCGGATTATTATCTATCATCGAGTCGGGATTAGCGGTAAAACACTGTGGTACAATAATTACCGGCGATACAGGCTTAATGCATATTGCTTCGGCATTAAATGTTCATATAATTTCGATTTGGGGAAATACTGTTCCTGCCTTTGGAATGTATCCTTATATGCCACAAACGCCCGATTCATTTTCCATTCATGAAGTCGAAAACCTGAAGTGTCGTCCATGCAGTAAATTAGGATTTGAAAAATGTCCAAAAAAGCATTTTAAATGTATGATGAATCAGGATATGGGTATTATTGCCGCTGAAATTAAAAATCGAAATTAAAAAAATCAGAGCCTTTTATAAGACTCTGATTAATAATGAATAAAGCACTAACAGAAGATAAACAATCTAATTTTTCACCATTTTAAACTGTTTAGGTTCTTGATTGGTAAAAATGAGTGTGAGAGTGTATACTCCTCTTGAGAGGTTTGACAAGTCTAGTGTTTTGATTTGTTCAAAATACAACGATTCGGAATATACCATTTTACCAACTCCATCGCTAATTTGAATTTCGAGTGGTTCTGAATAAGATGCTGAAATTATAATTTGATTTTTAAATGGATTTGGATAAACTTTTAAGAAATCATGTTTAGATTTACACGATGCTATGATCGGACCGTAATAAGTGCCATTTCCATTAAAATCAACTTGTTTTAATCGGTAATAAGAAGCCCCTTGTGAATTTTTATCTTCAAAGAAATACCTTGTTAAAATGTTTGAATTTCCAGACCCTTGTATTTGAGCTATTGGAACAAATTGAATGGCATTTGAACTTTTTTCAACAACAAAATGGCTATTATTAATTTCACTTGCTGTTTCCCAATTAAGCTTAACATTTTCATCGGAGCAATGATAGTAGAAACTAATCAATTCTACAGGTAAATTTACAGGTGGAGTGTATTTTAATATGCCAATACCTTTTTCGGAAAAACTATTGTTAGCTAAACGCGACGCAAATCCAATTGGAACTGTTGTTGAATCGTATAGGCTATTTGTTGGGGGCAATTCCCAGTTTGAGCCATCACCAATGTCTGATTCACGGCTTAAAATATTAAAGAATCCATTTTTCCAACCGGTTGTGTCAAATTGGTTATAATAAAGTATTAAATCATACGTTCCATCAATTGTTCCATTTTTATTAAATACCCAAACCCCTTCAGGAGCAACTCGAGTATAAATAGTGTTATGGTCAACAATAGAATCTGGGAAATTTAGATTTACATTGGTTGGATTTTCTTTAAACCATGAATCTAAATAAAAGGCTCCACTTGGTAAACCATGACTATTTATTGTAGCTAAGTTTCCTTGAGTAGCTCCACCAACTGGAAAATGAAAAACATTTTCACCATCACTAATATATTTTCTTAAACAACTTGCATCCGTAGTGCCATATATCCAACTTTCGGTACCAGTAGTATTTGATGTGCCTAAAATAATTCCATTCGAGGCGGGATTGTTTACAATAATCATTTTCCCGTTCGGTAATAAAGCACCATTTTCTAAAATTAAGGAAGAAGTGTTTTGTAAAACCATATCTTGACCAGTAATTTTAACACCGACAGAGCCATTAGGTACAGACGAATTATCAACTGAAACATTTCCAAAAGCGTTATTTGTTCCATCCCAATTTGATGTTACAAGTTGGGTTGAAGAGCCATTAAATTTAACAGTTGATGTGGGGTCGGCATTAACAATGTTTGCGTTAAACCATGTTCCGGAGTTTTCCCAAAAAGAAGTTTCTGAAAGCGAAGTTGTTCCTGAGTTATAAAAATAATCGTTTTTATATGTACGTGAGCTATTAATAGTTAATCCACATGCAGGACTAATCCAAGTTTTTGTGAATTTTCCATTATTTATGGCTCCATCATAAGTTATAGATCCTCTGACCTTTAATTTGGCATTAGTATATCTGTTATCAGCATCGGTGCCATAAATATACTTGTTTGTACCCGTCATAAAAAAGTAACTAGTATCGTTGGTGTGGTTAAAATGACCTTCATTGGTTAAATTTGATTGAACTATTAAGCCAATAACTCCGGGATCCCAATATACTGTTGAATTTGATGTCGAATTTGGGCAAGAACCGTAGGAAATAGTCCAGCGGAAAGTGTATAATATGTCGGATTCTAAACTGCTAACTGTCACGGTGTTTTGACCAGCAGGAGGACCCAGTGGCGACCATACAATACCATTTGCGTCGGCAGGTACAGCACTTACTAATGACCATTGTCCAATTCCTTGAACTGGATTATTTCCGACAAGAGTAGCCGAAGATCCACTTATCATTTGATTAGGACCTGCATTAGCGGTTGTGGGTAAATTATTTATCAATGTAACATTTGCTTGGTTTGTACAACCCAAACCAGTGGCAGTAACCGTCCAACGAATGATATTATTACCAGGAGCTAAGCCAGAAATATTTGTAACATTATTTGTTGGAGCCGAAAATGTACCAGAACCACTAACCACCGACCATAGTCCTGCTGCTGGAGCAGGATTGTTTCCTGTTAGTCCAGTAAAATTATCGGCACATAAATCGTAAGGTGAAGAAGCAGGTGTGGTAATTGAGGCTGATGGTAATGAATTATAGGTTATCACAACATCATCACTTAATGAACATCCGTTTTTAGAAATGGTCCATCGAAAAGTATTATTTCCACTGGTTAAATCACTAACGGTTGCGTTATAAGTATTGTTGTTTGGTGAAAACACGCCGGTTCCACTAACAACTGACCAAGTTCCAATTCCAAAAGTAGGATTGTTACCACCAAGTTGAATTGAACCTGTGCAAGTAGTAGCATCCAAGCCTGCATTAGGTGTTGTCGGTGTATTATTATAAATTGTAATATTATCGTAAGCGGAACAACCACCATCGGTTAATCTGACAGTCCAGCGTAAAACATTGGTGCCTTGTGGAATGTTGTTAACGGTAGTTGTTGGTGAGGTATTATTTGTGAAAGTACAGCCAGAACAGCCACTTACAATACTCCACAATCCAGTTTCGCCTGCGAGCAAAGCACTAGCCGTCATTATCGAAGAATTTGCATTACAAATAGTTTTATCTAATCCTGCATTAGAAGTTGGTTGATAATCACAATATTTAATGGTTAAATATGGTCGAGAAGTTCCGCCAGCACTATAACCATAAAATATTATATAGTAACCATCATCGCTCCAAGAGCCACCGGTTCCGTAATCACCACCCCTAAATCCCAGAACGTACCAGTTTGCAGCTAATCGAGCTTGAATATCAGAATTCATAGAAGTACCTGCGTTAACATTATAACTTCCTGTCGAGGAGCAATAGTAAGAGGTATAAGTTGAGCCACCAGATACATCAGAATATCTTTGATCAGCCGTTCTACTAACAGGATCGGTTGAGTTGCTGCCATATCTAACAAAATATACTGTTAACCCGCCAAAAATATCGTAAGCATACAAATGAATGTTGGTGTTCAAAATTACAGCTGCATCAGGTATTGACGTGATGTTATATTTTGCCCAACCATTTCTTCTACCGTTTGATGTGGGCCATGTATAATCCAGCCAACCCACTTGAATATAATCATTATATTGATAGCAAGTGTTTGGTGAATCATCATCACGTTCGGTACAACCTGTCCACCATGCTGTATTGTTAGGATAATAGTCGTTTGTAGGGTCGATAATAATTGGGAATGTTCTTAAATCGCTTTTTAACCATTCTACAGGAACTTTTACTCCAATTATTACTTTATTCCCCTCAACTTTAACATCATACGAGCCCTCACAAAACCCTTTGTCCTTTTTCAAGTGGGCGTTTTGTTCATAATAGTATGGTAAATTTAATCGAACTATAGATTCTTTTTGGTTGGCAAAAAACATCACTTCTCGAATTATTTTTTCACCATTTTTGCTATTTTCAATAACCGGAATTGCTCTCCAATTTTCGGGTAATAGATATTCTTCGTAAAAAACAAGATATTCAGCATTGGAGGGAATATTATTTAAAATTGAATTTGATTTAATAATATAATCCATTTTTACTCCATCAGTGCCTTGAATAAATCGTGCATCAATATTTTCAAAAATATCTCTATAATAAATTGAACTATTTACAAGAAGCCCTTTTGATGTGTTGTTTACCTTTGTATTAACTGTAACTCCAGTTGAGTCGATATAAGCCATTTTTGGATTAACCCAGCTTAGCATTTTTCCTTCGTTAAATTCAATTGTATTTCCAAATCCTGATTTATCAGAATAGAATGATTTGAATCTGTTTTCGGAATTTATAAAACGTTTGTTTGGTTCGTTCGACTTGTTTTCAACAATTTTAGTATCAATGGCTTTCCACTGGTTGTCTTGAAAATAATTTAAGGAACCACCACTACTGATAATTGCTGTAACTGTTCCATCAGAATTGCGAAAATGACGACTGTACTGGTCTCTGTGTTTAACAATCTCATCTTTAGTGTTAATGTTTGAAAAAACATCCTCATGAGTAACTTCAGCAACCGGAGCGGTTTCAGATATGATTTTTATGGAATCAACAGTTGCAATAATTTGAGATGTTGGGTTTTGAATAAAACTATTAGAAGATTTGGTAGGAGTCCATTTTTGGGTTGCATTTTGAGCAAAACTTTGGAACATACAGAGTTGAAGCAATAGTATATTTGCAACAATAAAAACTCTATTTTGTATATATCTTTTCATAATCATTGGTTCTTAAGGTTGTCCTTCTACATTTAATACTTTATCTTTAACTATAAACAAATTATTTGTGTTTAATTTATAGTGTGAAGATTTTAGCCATAGGGTTACATTGGTTCCATCAATTTTTAAATCGTAGAATGTAAAGTCGTTTAAGTTTACTGTACCATTTGAACGTTTATTAATGGTTTGAGGTGAAGTACCATTAAAAGTTACCATTGCA
The DNA here is from genome assembly GCA_964521105.1 of uncultured Lentimicrobiaceae bacterium. Lineage (GTDB taxonomy): Bacteria > Bacteroidota > Bacteroidia > Bacteroidales > WCHB1-69 > JAQUGA01. Next base: position 18,520 of record CAZFPO010000032.1, read on the forward strand.
GTTCCATGGTTAAACATGCCGATTGTTGTTCCGTCGCCAACTATCCAATCGCCTTTTAAACGGATGTTTTTATTGGTGTTTACATCGAGTAAGCCTTTAATTAACTTTAAATCTTTATTTAATGTTAAGCTATCTTGCAAAATTAAAGAGCCATCTTTTTTCATTTCGATGGTGTAAAATGGATTTACATTTCCATTTCGCGATGTAATGTTTTGATTAGCTGTTCCATTAAATAATACTTGCTGACTTTGAGGATTAAAAATACCCCCATTATTTAACCAATGTCCTTTTATTTCGATGTTTTGGTTGTTTGCATCTAGGGTACCAGAAGTTAAAGTAAGATTGCTTTCAATTTTTAATTTATTTGTTGATAAAGTGGCTGTACCAGAGGGATTATTAAGAATAACATTATAAAACGAAGATGTTCCAATATTTATACTTTGAGGCTTAGATTCGTTGTTTCCATCAAAAGTTATAGTATTGTTACGATGTAAAAACGAACTGGTGCCAACATTTGTCCAATTTCCACCCACTGGGAAACTAAATCCTCCTCCATCAAACGTTCCTTGATTGATTAATACATCGGAATTAATATCTACCGGACATCTTAATGCAGCAATTTTTGAGGATGTTTTATCAACAATCACCGTATTGAAAGTTTCGGTAAGTGTAGATGTGCTTGTGATGCTGATATCGTCAATGCATAATCCAGGAGCATTCCCTTGATCAGTCCCATTCATTTTAAATCTAAAAATTAATTGAACAGTGCTTTGTCCTCCAGCTATGCTACTGATATCTATACTATTTGATTCTGTCCAAAGTGGTTTGTTCCGCATATTGTCCATTAAAAGTGTTTCAACGCCATTAACTTTCAATAATACTTGTCCATAATCATTGGCATCACCCATAATTCTATACCAAAATTTTAAGGAAGCTACTGAATATGCGGATAAATTTATAACCGGACTCACTGCATCTATTGTAACAATACGAGAATCGGAAGCAGACCAGTCGTAATCGTGAGTCATTGACCATTTAACATCATATATTGCCAAATCATAGTCGCTGTTATGACCATATCCCGATTGTACTCTCCAATCGGAATAGCTAGGGTCAGAACCCAAGGTCCATCCTGCTGCACTACCCGATTCAAAGTTTTGAGAATAAACAACATAGGCGGGCTCTCGGATAATGTTTGAATTTTCAGCTCCATGAAATTTAACAATTCCATTATTTGGAATATAGATGCCATAATCGGTATAGTTTTTTAAAACAGATACAGTAGAAGCACTTTTAGTTTCTAAAACTCAATTTTGTTGAATATATAAATTGTCGTTTATTTTAAATGTACTTGCAACTCCATCTCCAACGATAATTTTATCGCTCATATTTGTCCAGTTAAAGCTATTCGAAACTTCTATATTTGTGGCTGTGGAGTTATCACCGATAATCAAATCACCTGTGCTTGTTTTTGAAAATTTATAAAACACGGTGTTCGACGAGCCCTTTACATATTGTGTTTGGTTGCCAATAAATAATACTTCTCCATTATTATGCGTAAATGTACCATTATTAATAAAATCTTTGTGACACTTGATAAATTTTCCGGATGAATTTAAAGTTCCAGAAGCAATCTCTAAATTATCAAGGGATTTTATTGAAGAATTTAAACTTACTGAGCCGGCACCTGTTTTTTCAATTTTAAGTTTATTAAAAGTCTCAATATTAGAAACAGCTCTAATTTTTACACTATCAATTCCTATAAAACTAACAGGTTTTGTTACTTCAGTTGATGCCATATAAAACCTAAATGCCAAATTTTTGAACCCACTTCCACAATGAGCGTTCACAGAATAAGATACGGAATTCCATGCAGCAGAGTTACTGAAATTTCCTAAAACGGAACCATCCATCATCACGGAGCCAATTGGCAGATACGATCCTGTGCTTGATTTCCATTTAAAATACAGAGTTGCAGATGAATAATCAGACAAGTCGATATCACGATAAAAATCTATGCTGAAATTTCCACATGTTCTACAATAACTATTAGATGATAATGTGGATAAATCATAGGAGGACATTATTTTATTACCACTTTCCGTTTGTATTCGCCAGTCCGTATTAGATGCAATACTTTGTAATGTCCAGCCTTGATTCCCGTTTTCAAACTCATCAAAGAAAATCTCAATTTCGGAGCTTGCTCTGGATATAGTAGAGGCATCACTACCATTAAATGAAACTAATCCAGTTCCGGGAGTAAACGTTCCATTATCTGTCCAATTACCACTTAATGTGATGTTTAAATTATTAGCATCAAATGTACCTGCTGTAATGGTAAGGTTATTTCGAACCGTAATATCATTTGTATTTAAAACAGCTGAACCAGAAGTTTTATTAATTGTTAAATTATAAAACGAATTTGAGCCATTATTGATATTTTGTGACCCCGAAGTGCCTGTAAAATTTATGGTTCCGTTACCCGAAAGGGTTCCATTATTTGTCCAATTTCCATAAACATTGAGTGTGTATGTTCCAGTATTTAAAGTAACTCCGGGTTCAATAGTAATGTCTCGTACGTTTGAATTTGCTGTTAACGTTGGATAAAATTGAGTGCCCGGAAAGAATATAACATCTGAAGAAATTGTTGGTGGAGAATTACCACACCAGTTAAGGTTTGTACTCCAATTAGTGCTAGTACCTCCTATCCATGTATTTCCAGTTCGTGTGCTATCCGAACCTTCGTTTGATGACCATGTTTGCCCAACAGGATTAATCGCTAATACTTTAAATTTATAAAGTGTAAGCGGACTAGAAGCATTAAACGTTAAAGGACTAGTTACATTAACAATTGGGGTAGCACAACCCGAAGGGTCGGATGCTGAACCTGTAGAGTAATACAAATCGTAAGAGTTGGCATTGTTTGACGCACCCCAAGTAATAGTAATATTTCCATTACATGAATTTGCATTTAACGGTGTTGAAATTGCAAAATCACCTGGAACATCAATGCAATTAATTAAAATTGAAATTCCATCAGTTAAACCTGTTGCAGATGCTTTTATTTTAAAAGTTTGAACAGTATTGTATGATACATCAGTCCATTGCAAGACTCCACCAAGCATGGTTTGGGTTAAGCCAGTAATAGATGATAGCGTACCTGTGCCAGGAGCATAGGTTGATAATGTAATTGATGAAGAAGCATCGACATCAAAATTATTATTAGCATCAACCGCTTTTACACTAACTGGGAAACCTGTATTCAAAGGTACAATTGCGGGTGGCATATTTGTTTCAAAAACTAGTTTTGTAGCGGTAACTCTAACTGTCATTGTGTTTCCTGATACAGCTGCACCAAAATCGGTTGCAAATGTCGAACCCGTAGCATCGGCAACAAAACCATGAGTAGTTTGTGAAATTCCAAATTGCATGGTAGAGTTATCAACAATATTTGATGTGTTTAACCAAATCTTTAAAGATAATTCGCTACTAGTTCCGTTTGGAATTTGAGCTACTGCAGGATTGAATGATATGGTGATGTCGTTATCGGTAATAACTACACCTGTATTTGCCACTTCGCTACCAGCATAAAAAATTCCTGCACCAGCAATATGGTCGCTCCAATCGGCAGTACCACCTAATTTTTTAATTTTGATGCTAGTAACCTTGGTTGGCAAACCGTCTCCAGTTGCACCCAAATCGCTAATTTTAAATTTAAAAACATCCACCGAAGAACCAACATTTATTGAAGTGGAAGGAATATCACCAGCAGCAGTTTGAGTGTCAGGAGCAATAGCTTTAGAGTTTTTATCATTAGCGGTTCTTGATGCTTGAGGAGTATTTCCATAACAACCTTGATTTATTTTACCACCATTATATGCCGATTCGTTGGCGAAAGCATCGGCAGGATTACCGGCATCAATGGAAGGAGAATGTTGACCTGAGTATTGCGTCCAAGTTCCTCCGCTAAGGGCTGTTGGTGGCCATGAACCACCGGTATAAGTTCCGGCACTTGCTTCAGATTTCAGATGGAAATCGCTACCATTGGTAACAAATAATGGATCGGCATTAATGTCGTCGTTTGAACCTGGGGTTGCAGTATTCCAATCGCCAATGGTGTTTTTATCCGAGCCATAATATCCAAGTTTCGAACCGGTGCTGTATAGGTTGTTCCAACCACTTCCGGTAGTAAGCGAAGAAGTTCCGTCAACATAAACTGCATAATAATCTCCACCTAATTTTGCATACATTATATTATTAGTTGAAGTGATGTTGGTAGAAGAGGCGATTTGAAGACCAGAGCCAGTTGTTGTTCCTATACTTGATCCTTTTACAATTAAATTATCAAGGTAGCAATCGTTTCCATATTCAGATGTAAACAACAATCCAATATACAAATTTGCTTGATTCTCAGCACCCGCAGGAAGATTGCATGAAATTGATGTCCAACTCGTGGTTGCATTATATGACGGATAAAAAGTTACATCTGTCCAAGTACTTCCATTGGTTGAATATTGAACTAATACGCCCTCGGTTGTTTTATTATATGTGCTTTGTTGTAACCAATCAAATTGGACTTTAATATTTGTTTTTCCGGATGTTGAAAATGGCGAGGTTTGATTTAAACGCATTTGAGCCCCTGAAGCACATGTGTATGAGTTAAAACGCACCATGTTTGTGCCTTCGGTTTTATTATAACCCGAAGGGTGTAAACTTGAAGCTTCATAAGTTATTGCAGGGTCTGTACCTGTGTCAGTTATAATTGCTGTTGTCCATCCTGTTGGATTTGATGCGCTATTAAACCCTTGAGTTAATAAATTTGACTCTACACCACCAGATGTACTTCCGTTTCCATACAACGTATTGTTTTTCACAACCGCACTATTAGCTGAAGCTGAGAGATAAATACCATATTTTGTATGGTCGTAACAAAGATTATGATGAATATTGGCACTTGAGCTGGCGGTAACCCAAATTCCGGCTTCTGCAGTGCCATAACATTTATTGTAAGCCAATTCGTTGCTGTTGCCACCACCAAAAATTATAATATTGTAAGCACCATTATTGTGTACTGTATTATATTCAATAATGTTATTTCCTCCGGTAATTTTAATTCCATCGGCTGTATGATTTCTAACAGTTAATCCAGAAATAGTAACATAACTTTCCGATATGTCAATACCTCTTGCTCTTGAGCTTCCACCATCAATAATGGGTGCATTTCCCGAAGCCGCTTTAATCAAAAAACGTCCCGAAGCATTTGGAGCTAATGCTGAATTTGATGTAACCGCTTCGGTGTATGTTCCATTAAAAATTCTTACTTCTACATCAGCATCAAACGAGGTGGTTTGCCAACAATTATATACATCGTCCATTGCTCCTTGAATGGTTGCATATTCCTGTCCGCTTCCAACGGTAAATAAATATTTTTTAGTAAACGCAATTTGTGTGGCTGAATTTGCACTTGTGCCACAAGAATTTACCGCACGAACTCGGTAGTAATATTTTGTTCCAGTGCTTAGTCCCGTTACGTTATAAGTGGTTACATTACCTACATTCAAATCTTGATATCCGCTAACGAAGCTGGCAAAAGTGTTTGAAGTAGAAACATCTAAGCGATAACTAGTTGCCGTGCCAACAGCCGTCCAATTTGCTGTAAAGCTGGTAGCTCCTATATTTGTAAAGGCATTAGCCGTTGGTACAGCAGGTGTTCCATTTGCAACAGTAACCGCTAATGTTTGTGCCGAACTTGTACCACAAGTATTTCCAGCAGTAACGGTAATATTTCCATTTTGACCCGTAGAGCCCGTTGTTGCTTGTATCGAAATGGTTCCTTGCCCTGAGGTAATTGACCAACCCGCAGGAACTGACCAAGTGTATGTTGTAGCACCCGAAACGGCTGTAATACTGTAAACTTGATTAGTTAAGGCTGGGCATTGAGTGGCAGTGCCCGAAATAGCTCCAGGTGTAGCAGGTGTTTGCCCAACAGTAATTGATGTTGCACAACTATTGTTTGCTAAACCACTAACATTGGTTGTAGTTAATACTCCAGCACTACCTGCAGCAGTAAATTGTAAATTGGTAAATGTTGCTACACCTGATGAGGCAAGGACCGAATTGTTTGACATTCCCAAACTACCTGCATTAGCAATACCAACCGAAATTCCGTTAAAGTCAACATCTACGTTGTTATTGGCATCAACAGCTTTAACCACAGGAGCTTGAACTAAGTTTACATTAATACAAACCGATGATGAAGGTTCAGTGGTGAAAATTAGTTTTGAAGCGGTAACAATTATTTTGTTTTTATTACCAGTTATTGACGTTTCAGCAGCCCCAGCATTTGCACTTGCAAACATAGAGCCCGAAGTTGATGCAGTTGCTGAACTAATAGTAAGTTTAATTTGCTGATTATCGGTAACGGTAGTTTTAAAGGTGGCATAAATATCAAAAGATTTTGTCCCGTTATCAGGAGCAACTAATCCACTAATAGAACTAAAAGTTGTAGATGCAGCAACCGATGTTACTTCTTTTAGATTTGTAGAACCATCAAAAATTGCCATTGTTCTAATGTTTGCAAAATTTTGAACAGTGAATGTAATATCTGTAAGTGAAGTTGTTTTGCTATCACTATCTGGCGAACTTGCTCCTCCATCACGAATAGTAATTGTACCAACTTTAACGGCATTTGAGGTGGTTAAAAAACTTGCAGCTTGATAATTAATATAATCAATGTTGTCAGTTTCACCACTTGATGAAACAATGTCAGATAGTTGACTTCCATACGTTGGAGATATTTTCCAAGAAGCTAAACTTGGTCTACCACTTGAGTAAGAGTAATTAATTCTCAGTCTTATTCGAGAATAAGTTGAAGTGTTTAGCGAACTAATGTCTTTTGGTGATGAAGCAAATCCACTTGAATTACCTGCAAGAGCACCATCTGGAACTAATACCCACGCTGCACCATTCCAATATTCTATCTGTACATTTGCTGAACCATTGGCTCCACTAGTTGTCCATGAAGCGGTGCCCCAAGTGGTACCATCAATAAAAGAGCTAAATAAAACTCCATCCGTGTGAGCTACTTCGGTCGTAATCCCGTAAAAACGGATGTTGTCGAACCAAGCCCTTCTGTAATATAAACTGCCCGTTTGTGTACTTCCATAAGTGTATTGAATCCCTATGGCAAGAGTTTGATTTCCAGAAATAGAATTTGTCCACTCTTGGTTAGTATAAGAATCGATTCCAGTACCAGTAATATCAGAATCAATCCATACTTGATTACTTCCAAATTTTATATAGGATTTTGCCCAACCCGAACTAGATGTTGATGCTTGAGTTTTATTATCATATCGAACCTTGGTTATATTATTAAAACTAACAGTTTGTTGACGCTGTATGTAAACATTATT
>CAZFPO010000033.1:0-25901 GCA_964521105.1 uncultured Lentimicrobiaceae bacterium
CATCTACCACAAGTCAAACCATAACCGTTAATGATAACGTAGCACCAACAATAACCGGCACTCCAGCAAATATTACGTACGCTTGTTCAGGTGATGTTCCAACAGCCAGTACGGGATCAGTAACAGTCACAGATAACTGTACAGGAGTAGTAAATGTAGCAGTAGCCGATGCTACAACCGCAGGTACATGTCCAAATAATTACACCATTACCAGAACTTGGACAGCTACCGATGTTTGCGGAAACACATCTACCACAAGTCAAACCATAACCGTTAATGATAACGTAGCACCAACAATAACCGGCACTCCAGCAAATATTACGTACGCTTGTTCAGGTGATGTTCCAACAGCCAGTACGGGATCAGTAACAGTCACAGATAACTGTACAGGAGTAGTAAATGTAGCAGTAGCCGATGCTACAACCGCAGGTACATGTCCAAATAATTACACCATTACCAGAACTTGGACAGCTACCGATGTTTGCGGAAACACATCTACCACAAGTCAAATCATAACCGTTATTGATAACGTAGCACCAACAATAACAGGCACACCAGCAAATATTACATACGCATGTTCAGGTGATGTTCCAGTAGCCAATGCAGGATCAGTAACCGCCGCCGATAATTGTGCAGGAGTAGTAAATGTAGCAGTAGCCGATGCTACAACCGCAGGTACATGTCCAAATAATTACACCATTACCAGAACTTGGACAGCTACCGATGTTTGCGGAAACACATCTACCACAAGTCAAATCATAACCGTTATTGATAACGTAGCACCAACAATAACAGGCACACCAGCAAATATTACATACGCATGTTCAGGTGATGTTCCAGTAGCCAATGCAGGATCAGTAACCGCCGCCGATAATTGTGCAGGAGTAGTAAATGTAGCAGTAGCCGATGCTACAACCGCAGGTACATGTCCAAATAATTACACCATTACCAGAACTTGGACAGCTACCGATGTTTGCGGAAACACATCTACAAGTAGTCAGACAATTACTATAAATGACAACATTCCTCCAGTTATTTCAGGTTGTCCTTCGGCTCAAACATTCTGTCAAGTTGCGGGTAATAATTACACGATACCACAAATAACCGCTACAGATAATTGTACCGCAAATCCAAGTATTACCTATAGTATTACAGGTGCTACCAACAGAACAGGAGTTGGTGGTGATGCAAGTGGGCAATTTGATGTTGGTTCATCTACTATTGTTTGGACAGTAACCGATGCTTGTAACAATCAGTCAACTTGTACTGTCACAGTTACAATAAACGAAAATGTTATGCCAACATTTAACCAACTTGGACCTTATTGTTTGGGCGGAGCGAGTGGTGTTTTACCTACAACATCTACTAATGGAATAACAGGAACATGGAATCCATCTACTATAAATACAGCAGTTGCTGGCTCATCAACGTATACTTTTACTCCAACTGCTGGGGTATGTGCTGTGTCAACGACAATGCAAATTAATGTAATATCTATTGATTTAACTGCAACAGCTACATCTCCTGCTTGCTATGGAGGAAATGGAAGCATTGTTTTCTCGTCATTAGGAGGAATGAATCCGTTAACATACAGGGTTAATAACGTAATTTCTACATCTCCTTACACAGCAATTGCTGGTACTTACACTGTTAGTGTTTCGGATGTTAATGGTTGCACGGCATCAACTATAGTAAATATTGTTGATCCGCCTCTATTAGATGCATATTTTACTGCTACAAATGTTAGTTGTAACGGAGGAAATAATGGTGAAATTGATGTAACAGTTGAAGGAGGAACCGGTCAATATACTTATCATTGGGATGATGGTCCGTCAACTCAGGATAGAACTGGACTAACCATTGGAACTTATTACGTTACAATTACCGATGCAAATTCATGTACAAAAGCGTTAAGTATTCCAATTACTCAACCTGCAGCAATTTCAATAACTGGAAATTTATCACATGTTAGTTGTTTTAATGGTAGTAATGGAGCAATAACTACTACTACAGTGGGTGGAACGCCTGGGTATACATGGGCTTGGACTGGTGGATACAATACTGCAAACATTAATAATGTTATTGCAGGCACTTATGTTGTTACTGCCACTGACTCAAGGGGTTGTACTGGTACAGCTAGCTTTACTTTGAATCAACCCACCATTATTACAATAAATGGAACTATTACTCATCCAACTTGCTATGATTTTACGAATGGTGGAGTAGATATTACTCCTGGTGGTGGAACTCCTGGGTATACCTATCAATGGAATCCAACAGGGGCTAATGGCACAAGTCAAGATTTAACAGGTGCCGAAGCAGGAAGTTATACAGTAACAGTTACTGATTCACGAAATTGTACGATGACATCTTCATTTGTATTGGTTGAACCAACTCAATTAGCTACTACTTATGATGTTGTTGATATGACGTGTGATAGTATTAACGGTTCAATAACATTACATCCTTCTGGTGGAACACCAAATTACACTTATTTATGGAGTTCTAATGCTTCTGGTGCTACAACACCCACGATTACACACTTGACTAATGATGATTACGTTGTAACTATTACTGATTCTCATATGTGCACTATTGTTTCAACAATTACTGTTAATAGAATTATTCCTCCTTCCATTTCTGTGTCAAGCATTACCAATGAAACATGTTCTGATTCAAATGCGACAATTACAATAGTTGTTTCAAATGGAAGACCAGACTATCATTATTCATGGAGTGCAAATGTATCAAATGACTCTCCTTACATTAATAATATTTCACAAGGAACACATGTTGTTACTGTTACTGATAGCGATGGCTGTATTGATACGGCAATTGTTGTGATTACAAATCATGAAGCACCAGTACCAACAGTTAGTTCAATTTCCCCAGCGCATTGTAATCAATTTGATGGAAGTGCATGCATAACTGTTACAGGTGGAACAGGAGTTTATACATACGATTGGGGCGTTTATCCACCACGAACTTCAAATTGCGAATCCCTGTTAAATGGAAATACTTATACAGTAATCGTTAGCGATAGTATTTGTGATGTACCACTAAATGTTGTTATTCCTAATTTACCTGGACCAACTGCTATTGGCTCGGCTAACCCTAGTGCTATTGGCGTTGAAAGAGCAAATATTAGATTTACTGATAATTCTGTGGGTGCTATATCTTGGTATTGGGATTTTGCAAACGGACATCACTCAACAGGACAAAATCCTGTGTTTAAATACGAAATACCAGGTGAATATAATGTTATACTAACTGTTACCGATGATTATGGTTGCACTGATTCAGATACAATTTTAGTTCAAGTATATGAAGGTATAGAAGTATGGATTCCAAATGGATTTACTCCTAATGGTGATGGTTTAAATGATGAATTTGGACCTATTGCCAGTGGATTCATGAATGATGGTTATGAGATGATTATTTATGATAGATGGGGTAAACAATGCTTCCTTTCCAATGATTACTATAAAAGATGGAATGGCAAGATTGATGGAATTAAAATAGATATGAATACAGTCTTCGTTTACCGAATTACAATCTATGATTTACTGGGTAAAGAATATATTTATACTGGACGAATTAGCTTGATTTACTCTACTGAATAGAGTGTTAAAATTTGAATATTGTAATTAAAAGTTCAGCCTTGGCTGAATTTTTAAATTATCATGTCAATTATTTGAGTCGATAGGTCAAGTTCTTGATTTGAGTAGATACTCAATGAGAATTTATAACCGCTGAGGTCAATGCATTTTTGTGTCAAATATATTTGAAAACGGATGGGATGGAAAAGTAATCACCGATGATATGGTTTTTGTATATCTAATTCCAATTTTTAACATGCTAGGTAAAGAAAGCGTTTTTGTTGGAAGAGTTAAGGAAATTGGAACGAAGTTCAGATAGTTACTCAATGTTATTAAATAAAAAAAGCTCGAGGTAATCCGAGCTTTTTTTGTGTATATTGAAATTTTTTACTGAATAACAAATTTAATCGTTGATTTAGATACCTCATTTTTTACACTCAAAAAATACATCCCTTTTTTAAGTTGTTGATTTGAAACGCCAATTTTATTATAACCTAGTTTGCAGACGGAAATTTCAGAATAAATAATTTTTCCGCTCATGTCACTTATGGTTAATTCCACATTATTGTTCGAAGGATTGAAAAAAGTAACATTAAAAACACCATTTGATGGATTTGGAAAAACGCTTAAATCGTTTGTTTTAAAAGCTGTGTTTTCTTCAAAACCAACGGTTGTTTGAGCCGTTTTTAAAAGAATGTTTTTAAAGGGATCAAATTCAAATGAAGTAGGAAGTTTAGCAAATGTAAATTGAAAAACTTGATTGTTTTCGGTATTCCAAACTTTTACAATGGTGTCGCTTAAATCCGAAAATTGAATTCTGAATTCAACTGGCATTTTAAAAAAAACGGTATTTGTTTGTGTTTGATTAACAATTACATCCACATTGTAATTTGGACCTTGAATATTTGATAATTGTGTATTTATCGAATAGGTTGGATGGTTTGGATTGCGGATCCATTGTTCTTTAAACCACGAATAGTCTATTCCTGTTACTTCTTCAACTTTTCCGAAAAAATCATTGATCGTTGCATTTTTGTACTTAAAGGATGGATCGTTCGCATAATTATTTAATAATGTAAAGAAGTCATCATCACCAATTACATAACGGAGCATATGAAGAATGCATGAGCCTTTCATGTATGTAATGGCATAATTGAATAACGTATTAACATCGGGAGTTGTAACATTCCATGATGGTTCACTGATTGCCCAACCTGGATTTTGATTAAAGTATGTTTGAGCATTATCAAGTAATTCCGACTTGTACGCTCCATAATTTTGAGTGTGTTCAATCCAAAGTGCCTCGGAGTATGTAGCAAAACCTTCATTAATCCAAATATCTGCCCAAGTTGCACAAGTAATCATATCACCAAACCATTGGTGAGCAAATTCATGAACAGCCAACATTTCACCCCAACAACCTTTGCACAAACTAGTAAGTGTTTGGTTTTCCATTCCACCCCAAAAGAATAATGTATCAATGGTTGCAAACCCATTTTTCTCGAAAGGATGTTGAGCAAATGTTTCCGAGAAAAAATCCGACATTGGGATAATCTTTGTAGTTATGTTTTGAACATTCTCGTCTTGTTTATAGTAAAATCTCATCGGAACACTATCGGTTGGATTGTATTGTGGATGCCAATAAACAATTTCTAGCAAATATTCATTGTTTGAAGTAATAAGCATTAAGTATGTGGAAACTGGATCGCGGCTAACCCAATGATATCTAATGGTATCTGCATCACGAAGGGAGTCTTGTAATCGTCCGTTTGAGGCTAATAATACATTTGATGGAACCTTTGCCCTCAACTCCATAGTAGCTTTATCCGCAGGTTTATCCCAGCATGGAAACCATTTTCGTGCACCTTCGGGTTCACAATCAGTAAATAATGTTCCTTGAGCTACATAAAAAGCTCCATCATTTGCAACATTTGTGTGACGATAATATATTTTTAGTGTTTTTGTATCGCCAGGATTCAAAGTTTCATTAAAATTTATTTGTAAAATATTATTTAAGTGCGTATAACTATATGTTGAAGGAAAGATTGAATCAATTATTAGCGATGTATTTACCGCATCTAATTGAATGAAATTAATCGCTGAATCCACTCGAAATGTTATGGTGTTTGATGCAATAAACGAAGAGGGATAAGGAGATAGGTAACAATTATAAAGATCTAAATCCAAATTGTAATGCAATACATCAAACGAATGAACCGGGTCTGAATTCGTTTTCAAAATTGGATTAAATGTTGAATTAATCTTTTTTTGATGACATTGATAGGAGCCTTTTTCGTTTTGTGCAAACATGGCAGATGATATCGTTACAATAAATAATAAACAAATAATTTTTTTCATAATTTGGAAGTTTAAATATGCACAAAAGTAGGGATTATTTTTTTAGTTGCTATTTTAATCGCATTTATTTTGCTCGACAGTCATCAGTTTTGTCATTCAGAAAAAGCGTTAGCGATGTAAAGAGTTTATAACTGTGCATTAATCCCTGCCAGTGGCAGATCAACTTGCACTTCAAAGCGTTCCGCTCTTCATGACAATATTGAAACAAAGAAAACTTCGTGAACCTTAGTGTCTTGGTGACTTTGTGGCAAAAATATTCTCACAGTGTTTGCCTTCACAACCCCCAAAACCCAGTTCGACAAAGGCTCACTGCATCGCCTGAAGGGGCGAGCCATTGCACTTTAAAAACTATTCCACAGAGTTACTCAGATTGCAAAAGCAAAAACACAGTGTTTCACAGTGAAGATACAGCAAAAATTTGTCACTCAGAGTGGAGCGTTAGCGGAACGAAGAGTCTATTTATTTGAATAACTAATTTAATTAGTTCAGATAACGCTGTTGTCGGACTTTATCGACAGACACTTATTAGTGTTTCGATAAAATAATCTATTTTTGTTTTTTATTTCTCGAAATATGAAGTTTAAAATTTATCTATTTTTTGTTTTACTAATTATCCTTGCGTCCTGTGGGCAGAAAAAAAATGCAAACGAGAAAAGAAAGGTATTTCGTTACAATGAATCCTCTGGAATAAACACACTCGACCCAGCATTTGCCAGAGACCAAGCAATAATATGGGCATGCAATCAATTATATAACGGTTTGGTGCAAATTGACGATAGCATGAACATCAAACCTTGTATTGCTAAAAGTTGGAGTATCAGTGAAGATGGAAAATCATACACATTTATTCTTCGAAATGATGTGAAATTTCATGAAACCGAATTTTACTCATTTCCAAAAGATAGGAGGGTAGTTGCATCTGACTTTGTGTATAGCTTTAATAGACTAATTGACAATAAAACTGCTTCACCAGGTTCTTGGGTTTTTTCAAATGTTGCTCGCTTGGAAAATAAAAAGTTAGACATTAAATCGTTAAATGATAGTATTTTACAAATTAATTTATCTAAACCATTTCCTCCGTTTTTGGGAATTTTAACGATGCAATATTGTTCGGTTATGCCTTATGAAGTAGTTGAAAAGTATGGAAATGATTTTCGCAATCATCCTGTGGGAACAGGTCCGTTTAAGTATAAAATGTGGAAAGAAGGAGTGAAGTTGGTTTTAGTTAGAAATGAAAACTATTTTGAAGTTGAAAATAATCAACAACTTCCATTTTTAGATGCCGTTGCCATTACCTTTGTGGTTGATAAACAGTCGGCTTTTTTAGAGTTTATAAAAGGAAATCTTGATTTTATTTCAGGAATAGATGCAACTTACAAAGATGAATTGTTGACATCAGCTGGAAAATTGAATTCAAAGTACGAAGGAAAATTCAAAATGCTCACTCAGCCATATTTAAATACCGAATATCTAGGGTTTATGATTGATCCCAATTTACAAACGGATAAAAATAATCCCTTAATGATAAAAGAGGTTCGTCAAGCAATAAATTATGGTTTCGATCGACAGAAAATGATGCAGTTTTTACGGAATAATATTGGTTGTGCTGGATATAAAGGAATTATACCGAAAGGACTACCTGGTTATTCCGAAATTTCCGAGTTTGGATACGATTATAATCCCGAAAAAGCTAGAAATTTATTAACTAAGGCTGGTTTTCCCGATGGAAAAGGCTTGGCAACAATTACTCTATCCGTTTCTTCTTCTTATCTCGATTTAAGTCAATACATTCAAAGTGAATTGTCGAAAATTGGGATTTCGATTAAAATTGAAGTAAATCCGCCAGCAACTCAACGCGAAATGGTTTCGAAATCGAAACTTGCTTTTTTTCGTGGTTCATGGATTGCCGATTATCCTGATGCTGAAAACTATTTGTCACTTTTTTATAGCAAAAATTTTGCTCCTGATGGACCAAATTATACCCATTTTTCAAATCCCGAATTCGATCGATTATACGAAAAATCCCAATCCGAAATAAACGACTCTATACGTTATTCAATGTATGAAAAAATGGACAGCATAATGATTACAGAAGCACCCGTAATTATTCTTTATTACGACCAAGTAATCAGATTAGTACAAAACAATATTCAAAATTTAGGAAACAATTCGATGAATTTGTTAACGTTGAAAAGGGTGAGAAAAAGCTAAAGATTTGATGTTATATGAAATTAGAAATCAATGTTATAGCGATTATAGAACTGATTCTCTGTTAAATATAGATACACGATGTAACTTTCTTCATTTGAACTTGTAAAAAGATTCACTAAAAACTTTGTGTAACTTCGTGTCTTTGAGTCTTTGTGGCTATTTTTTTCCGTTATCGCTCCACTCTGAGTAACATTTATCCTGCTGCATTTCACTGTGCAAAACCGTGTAACGTTTTTCATATGAACTTCTTACAGAAAACGTGACGGAAAAGGCAAATCAGAATATTATTGTTCGTGATAACTCAATAATTGAAAATATCTCTAAAATATATAGATAAAATCATTGTTTGAAATGAAATTATCAACATTTTACATGAAAAATTGTTTAATTTTATGCTCTAACAAATTTATTTTATCCTAAACACTTGATTGTATCATTAAAATTTCATGAAATAAATAAACAAATATGGAAAACTTCTATTCATTGACTATCGATCAACAAAAAGAAATTCTTACGATCCTTAAAACTCGTTTCGAGAAAAATATGAACCGCCACAAAGGCATGGATTGGAAAATAATTTCCGAAAAATTTACTTCACCAATTGGACTAGAAAAATTATGGTCGCTTTATGAAATGGAAAAAACAGGTGGTGAGCCTGATGTTATTGGTATGAATGAATCGACAGGTGAATATATCTTTTGCGACTGTTCCGCTGAAAGTCCGAGCGGTCGTAGAAGCATTTGTTACGACCTTGAAGGACAGCAATCGAGAAAAGAGAACCAACCCAAAAACAATGCAATCGATATGGCACAAACCATGGGAATTGAAATCTTAAGCGAACATGAATATCGTGAGTTACAAAAACTTGGAACTTTCGACTCAAAAACATCAAGTTGGATAAAAACGCCTATAGAAATTCGAAAATTGAACGGAGCTATCTTTGCTGATTTCAGGTATGGAAACGTGTTCGTGTATCACAACCGTGCTCAATCCTACTATTCGAATAGAGCATTCAGAGGGAAATTAATGCTATAAAACCAATCGAAAGCTAATTAATATTTTAAGAAATTTTCAAAACATATTTATGAAGACAAAAATTGACAATATTAAAAAAGCAAACAAATTTCTTTTTGAAATGGGGAACATAGATATTTTGCCCGAGATGTTTGCATCAAATTATCAAGCTCACAGCAACCGAAAAAAATATTTAGGTCATGAATTTATAAAAAGATGGATAAAACAATTACGAAATGCCATTCACGACATTCGGGTGGTGGACGAAATATTTTTTGTTAATTCGGATGACACCGTGGTTTGGCAAAGAACATTAAAAGGCAAACATGTTCAAAAATTAAGAGGAATTCCTCCATCAGGCAAAATTATTATTTGGAATGAGATGGTTGTTTCACGTTTCGAGAACAATTTGATTTCGGAAGAGTGGATTGTTTCTGAATTATTAGGACAACTGATGGTGAAAAAATGAGTATTTATTGCATGAAAACTTCAATAATTGGGTAAAATCAATAGTGAAAAAAAATAAGGATACCATCGTTGGTTACAACACCAACCATTATCCTGCTGAATTTCACTGTGCAACACTGTGATAACATAGTGCAACACTGTGTAACTCGCTTTAAATAAACTTTTTAAAGAAATAAACGAGATTAATAGAAAATCAAAATACCATCGTTGGTTACAAAACCAACAAGGGCGAACACACAAAATTTTAACAATAAAGTATACCATATCTATTGACATCGAAACGTAAATAATTTATCTTTACACATAATTTTTTCACAATATGCGAAAAATAATTTGTATCGGCTTGTTTACTTTATATGCAATCATCGCCAACGGACAAGATGAAACTCGAATTCAGCTTATTGAAGTTCATGGTGAGACCTTTGGAAATTTGAAGGTAAACCATAATAATTCAAAAGTATCTGTAAATCAAACGGGTTTTGGAATAAATGTAAATTATGGAAAGAAATTTCTAAGTTCTGTTATAGGCTATAATTATCGAATTTTTGATTTAAAACCTATTTCGGGACCCAAGGTGAAATACCATGAAATTATGTTTGGAGTTAGATATTTCCCAATGATTCCTACATTTATGATTGGAAATTTAGCAACACGAGTAACTGCTGGAGCACTCTTCGGATTCGATATGGAACCAAATTGGAGATATCAGTTTTTTGGAGGTCTCTTTTTTTCCCCTATTCGAAGTGTAAATGGCGTTTCTTTAAACGTTGTTTATCGCCCTAAAAATTATACAGCAAGTGGATACAATTTTGAACCCAGTTATGCATTGCGATTGGGGATTATTTTTGGACCTTCGTTTAAATAATGTTTGCATAAAAAAATAGTTTGCTTTCAAGTACCATTTT
Organism: uncultured Lentimicrobiaceae bacterium; assembly: GCA_964521105.1. GTDB lineage: Bacteria > Bacteroidota > Bacteroidia > Bacteroidales > WCHB1-69 > JAQUGA01. Next base: position 10,556 of record CAZFPO010000033.1, read on the forward strand.
ACAAACAAAAATTTAACATAATGATTATCTTAAATCTTAAGCACATGAACCCCAAACAATTACTAGTCTGTTTGTTAATAGTTTCCTATTCAAGTGTTTTTGCACAAGTTGAGTGGAAAGGTAATGGAAACACTTCTCCACTTAAACAATTAGAATACATGACCGGTGAAACAATTCAAACTACAGGAAATAATATTTCATACGAAAGTCCAACATATCGTCAAGCCACACAAGAAGAAATGAACCAAGCTTTTAAAAATATTTATTTCAATAAAGCAGATTCCGAAAATAAAAAAGGGGTTAAAGCTGCAAATGCCGGCGATTGGGATGCAGCTATACGACATTTTAAAAAAGCCACAAAACTTTATCCTTCCTCTCAAACTTTTCAAAACAATCTTAACAACGCTTTAAATCAAAAATCAATTAAAATTAAAAAAGTAACACCTCCAAAATTATCAACCGCTCAGGAAGATTTCATCAAAACATACAATTCTGACAAAACCAAGTATAAAACTCAACTTCAACGCTTGGAAGCAGTAAAAACTAAAGTTCCACCGTTGGGTTTTGTTGATAAAAAAGTTGTTGAAAATGGTTTTATGTTGGGGATTTTTAATGAAGAAAGTGAATATCTTTTGGATTCAAATAAGCTTAAAAATCCATTTAATGGAACTTCCTATAAACCGGGCGAATTTTTTGCAGGTACCGATAGGGTTACAAGTTTTGAATTGTACAGAGCTCTTTTTGATTCGTGGAGTATTGGCGAATTTACTTTATCAACCGATTATGGTAAAAAACTTGTGCAACGAATCAATGGTACTCATTTTAAAACACTTATTGCTCATAGTAATGGAGCTACAATTACCGAAGCTTTAATCCGGAATGGGCATATTAAAGTAGATGAGTTGAATATCATTGGCGGTGATCGTTCGTTAATGAATAATGATGGTTATGATGAATTGATAAAAAAATATGGAGTAAAAAAAATAGTCGTTTGGGTGAATCCATACGATTTAGTTCCTGTTGGTTCTTCATCACTAAAAATGTTTAAAAACAGCAAATCGTTTAATGCCGAATACGAGGATGTTTACAATAAATATGTTAATCATAGCATTAAAGACAAAAGTCAGCATAACCCAAATATTGAATATCGTTTTCTATCTGGACCAGAATATTCATACGGGCAAGAATGTTGTTCGCCTTCTCAGCTTTATGAAGCACATTTATTTAAATCCTATTTTGAAAACATGAAAATTTATTGGAAAAATCATCCAAAATAGTCAATTGAAGTTTTTTTTTGCTTAATTTTCAACAAAATTAGAATATTTAAAATTTGCCAGTTACATAATACGATTTAAAAAATAACATTCAAAATACAGACATTCAATCATGTAAAAAGTCATAATTGAATTAGCACAAATGAGATTTACCAAAAAAAATTATATGTCAACAAATAATGAAATTGTACCAGTAGAAGTTTATTGCGGGAATTCGTGGGAAGCCGAAATGGTAAAAAACATTTTGGAAGATAACGAAATTGAAGCTTTTTTAAAAGACGAATATACCGGAACTTTGGCTCCTTGGTACACTTCTTCGGGAGGTGCTGGATCCGTTAAAGTGGTAGTTTCAAACCTAGATTACGATAAAGCTAGGGTAATTGTCAATGAATACGAAAGCAATATAAAAACGTAAAATTCGTTTACATAATCTTAATTATCAATTAGGTAAACAAAATTCAATAATTTGAAAACGATGAACACAATTTTACTTTTAGCATTATTATGCTTGCTTTCATGCACCTCGCCACAAACTGCGAAGTCCAATTTGGAAGATAAAAATTGTCCGAAACCGAAGAATGCAGTAATTTATACCCATTTGATAATTACTACATCAACCTCGACGAGAACAATGCCGTTTTAATTGATGGAATACCTTCCACAAACTTTAAAACATGTTCCAAATATGCACACCGTTTTACAAATATTATTTCGGATTCTGTAACTTTAAACGGAAAGACGTTTGTTGTCGAAAATAACAAAGAAAAAAGTATTTACAACATAAATATTTTTGAAGGTAAAAAACGCATCAACACTATAAATTTGCCTGTTGAGCGACCATTACCCAAAGTTCATGAGTACTACATTCATTTGCTCCCATACAAAAATGACATTATCATGTTTATGGAAGACTTTTACACCACTCACTACATGATTTGCAAGTATAATTCTGAGGGAAAGGAGCTTATGCGTAAAGAAATCGAACACACCTACATTACGCATCCAGAGCCAAATACAAATCATTACAATCGTTACCTCTATTTTAATAACTTAACGGCTTCGCAAATGATTTTCACCTCGCACATTGCTTTTGCCGATAAATTTAAAACCATCGTTTTATCGATGGATGATTTTTCTATAATGGAATACGACAAAACAGCCAATGGTATCATTCTCGACGATAAGGATGAAAATTTTGCAGGATTTGTTTCGCAAAACAAAAATCAGTTTACTGTTCAAATGCTCGATAAACGAACTTTTACTTTTGAAATTAAATATGGAAACCCTAGTTGTGATTTTATTTTGAAAGACAATTTGCTCTATATTGCCAATTATCATCCAATCGCTACAGGTTCCAGCTTACAATGTTTCGATTTAAAAACTGGCAAAATGAAATGGACGGCTGATGTAAAACAAATTATGGCTTCACATTCCGAATACTCGAACAAAGTTATTTTAAGCATTTATAAAAATAAGATAATTATGGAAGGCGACGAAGCCTCAGGTGATTATGTTCAAATTTTTGATGCCGAAACCGGAAAAAGATTGGCTGTTTTTGGAGATTTTTTGGACGTTAAAAACTAAAAATTCCAAAATATTTGAATGGTTTTATATGCAAATAAATTAGTGAAATACCAGCCTTTAAATTTATTTATTACCTCTAATAAGAAGCTAATCAGTGAAATAAATTGTTTTTATTTATTTTTGTTAGTCAGCAGTGATACTACTTATTTTTTTTTGAAGTACTAAACTTTTGGATTGCAAAATCTCTATTTATTTTTGCTTCGTTAAAATTAGGGTTTATTTCAATAGCTTTTGAATAGTCTTTAACAGCATTTTCCCATTGTTGAATATTTCCACATGCTACTGCTCTATCAAAGTAGTTTTTAGGATTGTTCGGGTCAAGCTCTATTGCCTTTGAAAAATCGGAAATAGCTAAATCATATTGTTTAATGAAATTATATGCCAATCCTCGATTCGAAAAAGCAAAAATAAGTTCTGGATCAATATTAATAGCTTTAGTATAATCAGCAATTGCCATTTCAATTTGTCCAAATTTGTCATAAGTTACCCCTCTGTTAACATATGCTATTGCAAAATTTGAATCTATCCAAATTGCACCCGAAAAATCGGCTATAGCATCTTTCCAATTTCCCAAAGTATAGTTTGCTAATCCTCGATTAAAATAAGCAGCAGAAAAACTTGGTTCAAGTTCAATTGTTTTTGAATAATCGGGAATCGCTTTTTCGGGTAATCCAAGACTACTATATGCAATACCTCTGTTCATATATGATGATGCATATTTGGGATTAATTTCTATAGATTTTGAGTAGTCGTCAATCGCTTCGTTTAATCGATTTTGTTTTCCAAAGGCTAAACCTCTATTGTAATATATAATAAAATAAATTGGAGAAATTTTAATAGATTTCGAATAGCAATCAATTGCTTTATCCCATTGCTCTACACTACCATATGCAACACCTAAGTTGCCTAAGGGCCTTGCTTTGTTTGGAGATTTCCGAACGGTATCAGTCCACAATGTAATATCATTTTTCCAAACTTTATTTCTATTATACGTCAAAATCGAATTAATTCCAACAATAGTAAGCAAAATAACTATTGCCAATTTTTTATGTTTTTGAGCCAAAAAATAAAATATTCCCGAACTTAATATCAGAAAAAAACCAAAAGAAGGTAAATAAGTCCTGTGTTCAAAAATAACATCAGTAATTGGAATAAAACTAGATTCTATTGATAACGTGATAAAAAACCAAAAAATCCCAAATGAAATTATTCTATTTCTTTTAAATAAATAAATTGCTAAAGCTAATAATGAAATCAAAAATCCAAAACTTAGTATGGTTTTAATCTCAAAAAAACGATTAGAAATTGGAAAATCATAGTCAACGTTTTGATTAATTGGCAAAAATAAAAGTTGGATATATTTTACTATAACACTGAATTGTGTGTATAGATAATTTTCAGAAGTTATTGTTATTGCATTACCCATTGACTGAGATGGCTCAATAGGATTAAAAATAGATAACTTGAATTTTAATAATATTAAAGCTATAATGATTGCAAATGAAACAATAGTAACAATCAGTCTGTAATCTTTAAAATTCAGTTTGAACTTCTTTTCCTGAATAAAGAATATTTCTATCAATAAAATTGTAAAAGGAAGTGTATATGCATTTTCTTTCGAAAAGAAAGCAAGAATTGCCCCTACAAAAGACCCAAAAAATAAAGCATACATTTTAAATGTTTTTTTATCTGAATACCTTGCTTTCACATACATAATCAGTGAAAAAAGATAAAACAAAGTAGCAATAGATGTTTGACGCTGTACAATATAAGTTACAGATTGTGTTGCTAATGGATGTGAAATGAAAAGTAAAGAAGTAAAAAAAGCAATGATTTTTTTATTTTTAAAAATTGAAGAATCTTTAATTAATTTAGATGATAAAATCAACAGTGTTAAACTCCAAACCAAAAATGCATTTATCAAATGAATAATAAGGTTTACCAAGTGATAATATGTAACATCTAGTTCATTAAAATAATAATTCAAAACAAACGTAAACATACTAACAGGGCGATTTGAACTGAAGTTCCACCATGCATTTACATCCGAGATGTTATGAATTTTTGTATTATTTACAATGTTGTCATAATCATCTAAATGGAATGAACAGCTCAATGAATTTGAATAAATTATAATTCCTAAAAGAAAAATTATTGCAAGTGCTACTAAATCATAATTTCGCGTTTTATTACGAATTAGTTTTTTCTCTTGTACTTTGTTTTGACTTTTAAATAGTGTGTTTTTCTTAAATTTATCCATCTTCATAAGTAAGTTTCAATAAATAATATGCATGATTATTTTTCAAAGATTCAACGCAAATTTTGTTTAAAAAATCAATCTCAATCATTTTAATTGAACATTCTACCACTCCCATATTAGCCTAATAATATAATTTCACATCATTTACAACTCTTTAATATACAATAAACGAATTTATCTAATGTTGAAAAATTGAAAGTATTCAAAAATTTCATCATGAATTTAATAAAAGGTTTATTTAAACAAATTTACAATATTATTTATTTAGTTAGTACAATACATTAAATTCTATTTTAATAAATCATCATTTAAAACAAACTATTTAATTGGATATTATTTGTATTAAACCTTTAGTCCGCAAGGAAAATTGCAAAATAATTGAGCTTAACTTACGTTAATAAAAAATCAGGAGTTCAATTTTATTTACCAATCACACGATTAAAGATGAAACTTTTTTATCCTTTCATGTTTTTGTTTTCTGTATCTTTTATTTGTTGCAGTTCCTCCGAAAAGGAAAAACGCCCAGCCATAAATTTCGAAAAAACACATGCAAAAGCCAAACTTGCATTGGATTTTTGCAAAACAAAGAGTTTTAACATCGATTTTTGCATCTTAATCGACATGAGTCTTCATTCGGGCGTGAACCGTTTTATGGTTTGGGATTTTAAAAAAGACAGCATTTCGCTCAGTTGTTTGGTCGGGCATGGGTTTGGAGACAATTCGTGGAATGATGATGAGTCTAAAGACAGCCCAAAATTCAGTAATGTGGATGGGAGCCACTTTTCGTCGCTAGGGAAATATAAAATTGGCGAAAGAGCATATAGCGATTGGGGATTGAAAATAAAATATGTGCTTCACGGTTTAGAATCCACAAACAGTAATGCCCTTAAACGATTTATTGTTTTTCATTCATGGGAGGTAGTTTCTGATAATGAAGTTTATCAAAATGGCAAACACGAAGGCTGGGGCTGTCCAACAATTTAAAACAATAGTTTTAAAAAGGTGGATTCTTTACTTAAAGCCACTACTAAGCGGGTTTTAATGTGGATTTATAAATAAGAAATAAAAAGTTTCTGATTATCTAGCAATTAGGCATTAAAAAGAACCTTTCGCGACAAAAAATCAGCTAAAAAAAATTAAAACCTTAAAGCCTTTAGCTTCTAAATCGGACTGCCTTTTTGTAACTGATATCATCTTTGGCAAAATTCCACAATAAAGCATTTTTTATTATCAACCAAAGTTCATTATATGTATTTTACAGAATACAAAATAATTTTAAAAAGTATTCTATAAAATACAAAAATTTCATTAAATTGTATTTTGTAAAATACAATTTTGTATATTTGCAAAAAATACTAAATCATGAAACAACTTTTTGCAGCGTTTTATCGCAAATTAGTGGAAACAGATCCTCGTTTTGAACGTTATCTTAAAGGTAAAATTGATTGGAACAACCGCTTGATTGGTATTACTGGTGCTCGTGGAACTGGAAAATCAACACTTTTATTGCAACGAATAAAAGAGCAATACGGCAATCATCCCGAAGATGTCTTGTATGTGAGTTTGGATAATATCTATTTCAGTACGAATAACTTATACTCACTCGCTGAAGATTTTAATGCACTCGGAGGCAAGGAATTATACCTCGACGAAGTACATAAATATCCTACATGGGCTCAGGAGATAAAAAATATTTATGACGATTTTCCTAAAATGAAAATTGTTTTTACAGGTTCTTCGATGTTGCAGATTTTTAAGGCAGACGCTGATTTTAGTCGCCGAGTCCGGCATTTTCAATTGTTTGGTTTGTCTTTTCGTGAGTTTTCGATTTTCGAGGGTTTAATCCCAAAATCACAATTGGCGTATTCGCTTGACGAAATTATTGAAAATCATGTTTCTATTGCCCAACAATTATTAAAAGAGTTTAATCCATTAATTGCATTTCAAAAATATCTTCAGTACGGTTATTATCCTTATTATAAGGAAGATATAGCAGGATATGGCGACCGTGTTTTACAAACATTTAATACCGTGCTGGAAAGCGATCTACCAAATGTTGAAAAGATTGATTTTTATTCAATTAACCGAATTAAAAAGCTGTTTTATATACTTTCGGAAATGATACCATCTACTCCAAACATTTCTCAATTAAGCCAAATGGTTGATGTAACACGAGTAAGTATAATGAATTACTTAAATCTGCTCGAAAAATCCCATAGCGTTTTATTGCTCAAACATAAAGCAACAGGTATTCGACAAATGGTAAAACCCGAAAAAATCTATCTGCAAAATACAAATTACTATTATGCTCTTTCGGCAGAACAACCCGAAGTTGGAAATTTGAGAGAAACATTTTTCTTTAATCAACTACAGCAAAACCATGTAGTTTCGTATGATGGGCAGGCTGATTTTTGCATCTCGGGAAAATATTATTTTGAAGTAGGTGGTAAAAACAAATCCGCAAAGCAGATTAAAAACATCGACAATTCATATCTCGCACTTGATGGAATTATTACAGGATTTCGCAATGAAATTCCACTTTGGTTATTTGGTTTTTTGTATTAAATATTAATTCTTCACAGATTATTATGAAATAATTAAACATAGTATCCGTTTATTAAAATCAGGAGTTCAATTTTTTACGAAACTAAACGTCCAAGTACAAACCATCATAAGCTAAGTGCATCGAATGGGGTAATGATTTTTCTACTTCTTCATGTTTCCCCATGGCATGGCTGATGTGTGTAAAATAAGCCTGCTTTGGTTTTAACTCGTTAACAATGGCTATGGCTTCCTCTAAATTAAAATGCGAATAATGCTCTTTAATTCGGAGGGCGTTTATTACCAAAATTTCTGCATTTTTCATCTTCTCTTTTTCAGCAACCGAAATAAAACTGGCATCGGTAATATAAACAAAGTCTTCGATTCGATATCCAAAAACTTTCATTTCTAAATGTTTTACTTCAATAGGAAGGATTTTCACAGAACTAATTAAAAAAGGTTTATTTTCGATAGTATGTAAATTCATTTCGGGCACACCAGGATATTTTTCTTTATCAAATGCGTAATGAAAGTCGTTTTTAACTATTTCAATTGTTTCTTTCATCCCATAAACATCCATGGGTTTTCCTTGCAAGTAATTATATGCTCGAACATCGTCTAAGCCTCCAATATGGTCTTTGTGCGAGTGTGTAAGTAAAATTGCATCGAGTTTAGTAATGTTTTCGCGTAACATTTGCTGACGAAAATCAGGTCCAGCATCAATAGCAATTTTTAGATTATCCACCTCTATAAAAACTGAGGAACGCAAGCGATTATCTTTTTTATCAACCGATTTGCAAACAGAACACTGGCATCCAATAATAGGAACTCCTTGGGAAGTACCCGTACCTATAAAGGTGATTTTCAAGATTTGAAAGATTTGTTTACAATAAATTTAATTTCTGTTGTTGCAAAAATAATCTTTATTAATCATGTTTGTAAACAAATCGATTAAAAAATCGAAAAAAAGAATTGATTATTAAAAACAAATAAAAAAAAAATTGTGTATGTTTGTTAAAAAATTGGTTTGTCCTAATTAAAAAAACGTGATAGAATCATTAAAAAAATATTTTCAACGAAAAGAAATTCGAAAGAACCTTAAAATTTTGCAACGTAGGCTTGTTTTTCAAAGCATTGAGCAAGCTAAAAATATTGGAGTTGTTTATGTGGTTGAAAGTGAAGCCGATTATATTAGAGTTGATAATTGGATTAAAAAGCTCTTCGCTAATGGTAAAATTATTCGTGTAATTGGATATCACCACTCCGATAATGTGCCTCATTATTGTATTCCAAAGCTAAAACACGAATATTACAGCAAAAAAGATGTAAATTGGTATGGGAAACCTATTAGAGTTTCTGTTAACGACTTTATTAATGAACCTTTTGATGTGTTGATTGATTTAACAATGGTAGATAATTATACCATCAAACACATCGTTTCCTCATCAAATGCAAGTATGAAAATTGGACGAAAAGTTGACGGATATGAAGATTTATATGATTTAATGTTGTCGCTTAATGAAGAACATGATATGGATGATTTAATATATTTTGTTGAGTCATATACTAAACAATTAAAGGGAGAATAAAATGGAGGGAAAATTTTCAGGAACAGGTGTTGCATTAGTTACACCTTTTACAAAAGAAGGGAAAGTTGATATTTCGTTGCTAAAAAAGCATGTTGAATTTTTAATTTCGGGTGGGGTAGATTATATTGTTGCTATGGGCACAACCAGTGAAGCACCAACTTTGACTGAAGTTGAAAAAAAGGATATCGTTAAGAATATTATTGATGTTATTAAAAAACGTGTTCCTTTGGTGGTTGGAGTTGGTGGGAATAACACTCAGCATGTAATTGATGAGTTTAGTAATTATAATTTTTCGGAGGTTGATGCTTTTTTATCAGTTGCACCTTATTACAATAAGCCCAATCAGGAAGGATTATATTTACATTTTGCCGAAATAGCAAAGGCTTCGCCAAAGCCAATAATAATGTATAATATTCCCTCAAGGTCGTCAGTAAATATGTTGGCTGAAACTACACTGAAATTAGCCCGCGATTTTGAAAAAATAATTGGAGTTAAAGAAGCCTCTGGAATTGAAAATCAAATAATGAAAATTATTAAACATAAACCAGAAGGTTTTTTAGTTATTTCGGGAGACGATGCCATCACTCTTCCCTTACTTTCGGTTGGTGCTGATGGAGTAATTTCAGTAATCGCTAATGCATATCCCGAAGAATTTTCGTCAATGGTTAGAGAGGGATTGAATGGTAATATAAAACAAGCCCAAAAAATTCATTATCTTTTATTAGATATTATTCAAGCTTGTTTCAAAGAAGGAAGTCCCGCAGGTATTAAAGCAGTGTTGAGTATTAAAAATAAAATGGAGAACATACTTCGTTTACCTCTTACAAAGGTCTCAAATGAACATTTTGAATATATAAAAAAAATAACTTTATAAATATTAGGTATGAAGAAACTTTTTCCTATTTTAATTTCAGTATTTTTATTTGCAAATCAGCTTGGATATGCTCAAAATTTTGTTCCAGCCACTTCCGTGCAGTTAACTTCTGCCATTCAATCTATTAATAATGGAATTGATGTGCGTTTTTTTGTGGATAATAAAAATGAGTTAATAAATTTTGACCAAATTGTATCAATCGATAAAGTTAGTCTTTCTCCCGAAGGTAATTATATGGTTACAGGCTATTTGTTCCCCGAAAAGGTAAACGAATTTATTAGTTTAAATATACCCTTTGAAATAGATGATTTATCGCATACTAAAGCATTTACGATGGCTACTTCTGTTGCTCAAATGCTTACTTGGGACAAATACCCAACCTATCAAACTTACCTCGATTTAATGGCTTATTTTCAAACAACATATCCAAATTTGTGCAAAATAGATACAATTTTAGCTACAACTCCTGGTGGAAGAAAAATTTTAGCTGCTCATATAACCTCTAATGTAAATGTTTCTGCCGACAAACCTCAGTTTTTTTATTCAAGTTCAATGCATGGTGATGAAATTACAGGATATTATTTTATGTTACGATTAATTCATTATTTGTTGTCGAACTATGGAACAATTCCACGTGTTACAAATATAGTAAATAATATTGATTTATGGATTTGTCCAGCAGCAAACCCTGATGGTACTTATAATTCGGGAAATAATACCGTTGGAAATAACCCAGTTTCTATCCGAAATAATGCCAATGGAAAGGATTTAAACCGAAATTATCCCGACCCACGAACGGGTAACCCAACAGGTACCTATGCTCCAATTCAGCCCGAAACTAATGCTTTTATGACTTTTGCTTCCAATCATCATTTTGTTATGGGAGCTAATTTCCACGGTGGTGCCGAAGTGGTAAACTATCCTTTTGATACCTGGACAAGTACCGAAAAGTCGCATGCTGATACACCATGGTGGGTTTTAATATCTCGTCAATATGCAGATACTGCACAAACAAACTCATCAATCACATACATGGTTGACGAAAGCAATGGAATTACTAATGGTGGCGATTGGTATGTTATAACTGGAGGTCGCCAAGATTATATGAACTGGTGGCAAAAATGTCGCGAAATTACCATCGAAGTTTCTACTACTAAAGCGGTAGGAACAGAATTGCTTGGAAATTATTGGAACTATAATTATAAATCCTTACTACAAATTCTTGAACAATCATTATATGGTTTCCGTGGAATTGTTACCGATGCACAAACTGGAGCTCCAATTGTGGCAAAAGTATTCGTTAATAGTCATGATGCAGACAGTTCTTTTGTTTACTCTTCATTGCCTATTGGCAATTATCATCGTCCTATAAAAGCAGGAACTTATAGTGTTACATTTTCTGCACCATGTTATAAATCACAAACGCATACTATCACCACTCAAGATTTTCAATCGTTAAGGTTAGATGTAGCACTGCAACAAGGAGCTGCTGCAAAATTTAAAGCAAACGATAGCATAACATGTTCTAAAACAATATCTTTTATTAATCAATCAGATTCATCTTCTACCGGAAATCAGTGGCTATGGTCGTTTGGTGATGGAACTACCTCTACGTTAGCAAATCCTACACACACATACACTGCTGATGGAAATTATACGGTAAAATTAAAAATTACAAACTCATGTGGTCAGGTTGACTCATTAGTTAAAACTAGTTATATTCAAATTCAATCACCATCCTTGCCTACCACTCAAAACGTTGTAAGATGTGGAAATGGAACTGTAAATTTAACAGCACAAGGTAGTAACACAATTCGTTGGTATAATCAGGCAACAAATGGAACATTGTTAGCTGAAGGAAATTCCTATACTACGCCATCTTTATCTCAAACTACTACTTATTACGTCGAAAATTATGAGTATGCAGATACCTTAAAGGTTGGCGACACCTGTTCAAGTACCTTGGGTTCTTATTTTACAGGTACAAATAGTCATGGTTTGTATTTTAATGCACTGTCTGATTTACGAATTATTTCGTTGGTAGTTAATGCTCAAACGGCTTCATCAAGAACAATTACTGTTTACAACAGTTCAAATGTGTCTATTGCATCGGTTACTAAAACAATTCCAGCAGGGGTAAGCAGAGTTGTTGTTAATTTAGACGTTCCACAAGGAAATGCGTATCGAATTACCATTAGTGCAACTACTGGCATGTATCGAAAAGAATCGGGAGGAACATATCCTTATTCTATTCCAAATTTGGTCGAAATTTATGGAAATACTGCAAATAATTTGGCTTATTATTATTGGTTTTACGATTGGCAAGTTCAAGCAAAAGGATGTTCAAGTGCCAGAGTGCCTGTTGATGCAGTAATTTCAACTGCTGTGCCAGGAGCTATAGCTCAAATTAATGGCGTTAATTCGGTTTGCTTAAATCAACAATCCGTATTATTTGAAGCTACAACTTCAACCAATGCTAATACGTACGAATGGATTTTACCTACAGGTTTTGTAGGACAAAGCGATTCCAATAAAATTTTAGTGAATATTCTTCCATCCGCTCAATCCGGAACAATATCAGTAAGGGGTGTTAATGATTGTGGTAATTCGACATATAAAACTAAATCAATTACTGTAAATTCTGCTCCACAAACTCCAGGTTTAATAGCTGGAAACGTTTCGGTTTGTGCTGGAACAAATAATGTTCAATATTCTATTTCTTCGGTTTCAGGAGCAGATTCTTATGTTTGGACTTATCCAAATGGTTTTACAACGGGAGGGTCTACAAGTACATCTATTCAATTTAATATTGGACAAAATGCAACTTCTGGGATTGTTTCAGTAGCTGGACAAAATGCATGTGGATTAAGCCCAACTAGTAATTTAAATGTTCAAGTTCTTACTATTCCATCTCAACCATCTCAAATATCTGGAGCTCATACAGTATGTCCTAATATTTCAAACATTAATTATCAAGTTACTTTAGATAACAGTGTTGATTTATATCATTGGATTTTACCTTCGGGTGTTACGGGTAGTAGTTCAACAAATTCAATTAATGTCTCCTTTGCATCAAATATTACCAATGGTACAATTCAAGTATATTCAAGTAACCAATGTGGCAATTCACCTACGGTATCTTTTAATTTTATTGTAGGAAGTGCTCCTCAAAATATAGGGTCAATTATTGTTCCAACCACTATTTGTCAGGGGAATAATAATGTAGTAATATCTGTTAATCCTGTAACAAATGCCGATTCTTATTTATGGTCATTACCCTCAGGCATTACTGGTTCATCAAATACAAATTCAATAAACTTAAACATTGCTTCCAATGCAACTTCTGGTTTAATTTCAGTAGCTGCACAAAATGCTTGTGGTAGTGTTTCAACCAATACCATACTAGATATTCAATCTTTGCCTATAATAACGTCTATTTCTCATTATGATTCAATTTGTGTTGGTCAAGCATTTGTGGTTGAGGTTAATACGCCAAATACAAATTCGTACGAATGGACATTTTCAAACAATTTAACTGGTTATAGCGACTCAGAATCCATTGAATTAACCCCTTATAATGGTTCAACCGGAATGTACTACGTGAAATTAACCAACAACTGTGGAGTAATGACTTCTGCGACAAGCACAGTCCATATTTTAAGTCTTCCTGATGCAGCTTATGGATATCAAACAGATGGATTATCGGTTGAATTTTTAAATCAATCAGCCAATTATTCACAACTTTTATGGAATTTTGGTGATGGAACTACATCAAACGAAAGTAATCCAATTCATACGTTTAATTCTGCCGGAACTTATTCAGTATCTTTGCTTTTATCAAACAGCTGTGGTCAAGATTCGATAAAATATGACATCACAGTAGTTAATGTGTCAATCAATGAATACTCCCCATCAAATGTTATTTTATATCCTAATCCAACCGAAAATATATTGAATGTTGAGTTTGCTAGTAATTATAAAGATTTTATAGTTGAAATTTTTGATTACACTGGAAGAAAAGTGTTATTTAAAGAATTTTCAATAAGTGATTTAAAAAAACATTTGATAATTAATTTGGCAGACTTTTCATCGGGAGTATATTATATTAATGTTTCAGGATTATCGAAACCATTAAGATTTATTGTAAAATAAAAGATGAAAAGATTCATTGTTTTTTCTGTACTTTTGAGTTTAATCTTTTTCACAAATACTCTTAAAGCTCAAATTTATTGGTGCTTTCAAGTTGAAAAAAATTCTTCAATCTTACAAGAGTTAATGGAGGTAAAGGTTAAATACAAAAATGAAAAAGACAAATGGATTCGTTTAAAAAGTTACAATATATTATATGGTAACCAGCCTTCGATTGGATATCCTTATTATTATCATTTAAAACTTCCAGCAACAACTAAGGAGTTTGAGCTACAAATTATAGCTGAATCATTTAATAAGAAAATACTGTTTTATGCGATACCTGATACTATTAAGTCGGGCACGTTGTTGTTAATGAATAATATTAACACAGGTTCTGGAATTAAAAAAATACCATTTGTTTATGCTGTTTCAAAAGTATATAATACCGAAATAGATACGAATATTTTGGATATTGATAAATATAAAACACAACCCTCCCTTAAGTCGGAGAGAAATTATTATAACGAGAATAGCTCAATAAAAATTAATTTAAAGGCAAATGTGGTAGAATTGGGTAAGTTATGTAAATTATTAGTTGCAGGTTGTGGAGCACCCGGAACTAGATATATCATTCAAAAATGGGGCGAAAATAGATGGTATAATTATTTGAATACGTGGGAGTATAAGTGTGTTACAACATATCATGAGGTTTCAGAGTATCAATATGCCATTCAGCTTTCTGAAAAGGGTTGTTTTAGGTTATTGGTTAGTGGAATTAAGGGTGAAAGAGGTAAAATATTTGATATTTATTCAAATATTTTCTTTGTAAGATAAAATTATTTTGCTGAAATACAGTACATTAATTATTTAATGAAAAAATAATCAAAAAAATATTTGGTAATTAAAATAGAATAATTAATTTTGCAGTCCCATTTGATACAAACAAAGGGGAATTCAAAAAAGAAAAGTTCTTTGAATTATTTAGTGAGACAAAAATAATACAGCAAATATCCAGGTAAACATACCAAAAGAAATAGCCAGAACAAAACTTAAAATTATATACAATGGAGAGTTTGATCCTGGCTCAGGATGA
>CAZFPO010000034.1:0-24829 GCA_964521105.1 uncultured Lentimicrobiaceae bacterium
TATAGTACTTTTGAACTTTTCTGCTTTTTATAAAATGTTCGGACAGTTATGTTACGAAATAAAAAAAATTCGATTTATGAATAAAAAATCTGACCAATACTCAAAAATGAGTAAAGAACAACTGATTGAAAAAATAAACGAATTAGAACAAAAAGCCGAATCTTATTCTACATCATATCATTCAATTTCCCAAGGTCTTATCAATATTGATAATTTAGGAAAAATTGTAAATATGAATAAAATGTCTGAATTTTTTACAGGTTGGGATTTAAGTTCAGCACTCGGGAAAGATATTAACAAAGTCCTTAATGTGAATTTTGTTGAAAATAATTATAAATTAAACTCATACATAAAAAAGGTTTTAAATAAAGGAGAAGGGATAGTAATAAACAGTAATACAATACTTTTTTTAAAAAATGATGTTGTTTTAAATGTTTTGCTAAAAATTGAGCCCGTTAAGAATCCTGAGTTTGAAATAGTTGGTGCTATAATTTTGATAATAGATACAACTGAAAAATTAAATATTGAGAAAAAAGTATTTGAAAGTGAAAAAAGATATAAGTCGTTGGTTGATGAAATGAATTATGGGTTAGCCCTTCACGAAATTATTCAAGATGAAAAAGGAAAAGTTGTTGATTATGTATTTTTAGAAATTAACAATGCTTACGAAAATCAAACTGGACTAAAACGGAAAGACATTATAGGGAAGAGAGTGCTGGAAGTTCTACCCAATTTAGAAGATTATTGGATAGAAAAATATGGATATGTAGCTCTAACTGGCGAGAGTTTGAATTTTGAAAATTATGTTTCGGAATTGGATAAATATTTTGAAGTGATTGCCTATCGTCCTCATAAAAATCAATTTGCGGTTATTGCAAATGATATAACCGAACGAAAAAAGTTCAACCAAAAACTAATAAATAGCGAAAGTAAAATTAAAAGCATCATCAATACAGCTCCAGTTGGTATTGGAATGATATATGAAAATAAAGTAGTTGAAGCAAATAACTGTTTATGCGAAATTTTGAAATTTAAATTAGATGAAATTATTGGTTTTGAATTTGCACGCTTGTTTGTTTCTAAAGAATTATTGTATCAATTTGAGAAAAAAAATAATAATTATGTTGATGGTAATAGCTTTCAATCTATAGAAACACAGTGGGTTAGGAAAGATGGTGCGATAATTACGGTGCTATTATCTTTATCACCAATAATAAACGAGAATATCTATTTAGGAACAACTTTTACTATTATTGATATCACCGAACGAAAAGAACAGGAAATAAATTTGCGAAAAAGCGAGCATCGATATCGTGAATTAATTGATTTTGCTGTTGGGGGGATATTGATTGGTTCGCCAGAAGGTTATATACTCGATGCAAATAATTTAGCATGCAAATTACTAAACAGAAGTTATGGACAAATTGTAGGGAAGCATATTGCTGATAAAATTTTTACAACCGAAAGTATTAAAAAAACTCCATTTAGATTTGATTTACTCAATCAAGGCGAAGCCGTTGTTAATCAACGCGAAATTTGTGTTGCTGACAATAAAATAATTATTGTTGAAACTCATACTAAGCAAATGCCCGATAAAACATATCAAATGATATTGCATGATATTACTGAGCGAAAAAGGGCTGAACTCGAATTAATAAGAAGCGAAGAGAAATTTTTAACTGCATTTAAAGAAAATCCAATTCCAACCTTATTAACAACTCTTGATGAAGGAGTAATAATAGATATTAACTACGTGTGTGAGGATTTTACAGGTTGGAAAAGAGAAGAAGTGATTGGAAAAACTACTACTTCAATTAATTTATGGATTAATGAAAGTGATAGAAATATTGTTTTTTCAGATATTGAAAAATATGGTAGAGTAAAAAATGCAAAAATTGACGTATTCAATAAGTGTAAGGAGGTTTTGACCGTTTTGATATCTGCTGTACCAATTATAGTTGAAGGTAAAAAATGTATTCTTACATCAGCTTTGGATATCACTGCCATCACAAAAATTCAGGAAGAATTAGATTTTAGTGAAAAAAAATATGGTTTTTTAGTTGAAAATATTAACGATTTAGTTATAAGTTTAAATTATAAAGGTGAATTCCTATTTGTAAGCGAATCGTTTTGCAGTTTATTTGGTAAAAGGAAAAATGAAATTATTGGTAAAGCATTTATCCAATTTGTGTTACACGATGATTTTGAAAAAGTTTTGTTCGCATTTGAAGAGTTAAAAGAAGAGCCATATAAAAGTTATTTTGAAATCCATACTACCACTTTAAAAGGTATAAAATGTTATGCATGGTCAAATAAAGCAATTATTAACAGTAAAAGCGAAGTAGAAACAATAATTTGCATAGGTCGAGACATCACAGAACGTAAAGAAATTGAGTATAAGTTGCAAAATGCAAAAGAAATAGCCGAAGAGAGTTCTAGAATGAAAACTTCATTTTTGAGCAATATGTCGCATGAAATTAGAACACCAATGAATGCTATAATGGGATTTGCCGACTTGCTGAAAAATCCAGATATTGATGCCGAAAAACGAAATGAATTTGTAGATATTGTTGTTTCTAGTTCTAAACAATTGTTGTCGATTATCGACGATATTATTGAAATGTCGAGAATAGATTCGGGCTTAATGAGAGTGAACAAAGCCCCATTTTATTTGTCATCATTTTTCTTAAATATTCAAGTTACTTTAAATCATTTAGTGCCTAAAAACAAAAAAATAAAAATTGTTTCACACGATTATGCAATTAATAATAATTTACTTTTTTATACCGATGAAGTAAAACTAAAACAAGTGTTTACAAACTTAATAACAAATGCTGTTAAATACACACATAGTGGTTTTGTAGAATATGGGTACTCTTTTGATTCTGATAATTTTATTACTTTTTATGTAAAAGATACTGGGATTGGAATAGACCCCAAACATCACGAATCAATATTTGAAAGATTCAAGCAAATAATGAACGAATTTTCGTGGAAACAAACTGGTTCGGGACTTGGTTTGGCAATTAGTAAAGCATATGTTGAAATTTTAGGTGGTAAAATTTGGCTTGATTCGGAAATTGGTAAAGGTTCAATTTTTTATTTTACGTTGCCAATTGAAAGTAAAAATGACTATAAAATAATTGAAATTGCTGATAAAGATTTAGATTTATTAGATTTAAAAGGAGGCTGCGTACTTATTGTTGAAGATAATGAAATGAATTACGAATATTTAAGCAATTTATTTAATGAAAATAATATTAAGTCAATTCATGCTAAAAATGGTTTAGAGGCTATAGAATTTTGCAAGAATAACAAAAATATTAAAATTGTTCTTATGGATATAAAAATGCCCAGAGTAGATGGCTTTGAAGCAAGTGCTGAAATTTTAAAAATTTCCCCCCAAATGCCTATCATTGCACAAACGGCTTACACTTCGTCTGAGGATAAAGATAAAGCACTTGCTTTAGGTTGTAAAGCATTTATTACAAAACCTATACGGAAGAAAGAGCTTTTTAGAGTTATAAGTGAAGTGTTAATGCAATCAAATTTAAATTAGAGTCTGCTTAAAAACGCTAAAATCTGCTTTTGCTGTGAGTTTATAGCGAATTTAGCTCAATTAAATGCAAACAATGCTAATAATTATGTGAAAAATCCTATCACTAATTCTTATACTTTTACGTCTACAAAATCGTCATTAAGCATTTTTTAATCAAAAATTACTTTAATCTATAAATAATAAATTTTAGCTAGCCATGAATAGGCTTATTTTGTCGCTTATTTCAACTCGAAGTCAGCCAACTGGCTGACATCTTCGTTTCATAAGCTAAAACTAAACCTATTCATGACTTTTTCAACAGACCCTAAATTAATTTTCGTTTAACGGGCATTGTCATACATCTAGCCCCGCCACCACCACGTGGAAGTTCGCTTCCTTCAATGGTTACAACACATTTCTTATATTCATGAATATCAATACAGTTATTGATAACATCAATAGCAGGAATTATGTTATAGCCCGCATTGTCGAGTTCTTCGAGTGTGTATAAATTTCGAGCATAGCCAATAACTTTACCAGGTGCAAAAGCAAAAAAATTGGCTCCGCTATGCCATTGTTCTCGTTCTTGTACCCATAAATCTTTTCTACCACCACAAAACAAGGGTTTTATATCCATACCCATGCTTTTTAAACCAACAATTAAATTTTCAACGTATTTTATGCTTTTAACTTTGCCTTTGTCGATAGTAATTTGAACTGTTTGGTATTTATTGGGTTGTAAAATAATTGGTTCAAATATCATACAGTGTTCATGGTCGATAAAGGTAAATACCATATCTAAATGGATAAATGATTCAGGTGAATCGGGAAGTTCTTGAACAAAAATCGTTCGTGGTTTATCGTCGCGTTGTGCTAAAAGCCGCGATAATATAAAATCAATCCCATAAGTTGAAGTTCTAACACTTTTACCAATGAGTAAAATGTCCTCGCGCGCAACTAAAACATCGCCACCTTCAATAACTAAATCATCACTTGGATTAAACCAGTGTGGATTTATTGTTGAGGTGTTAAACAATCCCGAATAATTAAAAATAGCCTCCATAATAATAGATTCACGCACACGAACTTTATTTGCCATTCTGCCAATTAACACATCATCTAAAATGGACATCGATGCATCGCGAGTAAAATAAAAATTATACAATGGACGTAGCGAAAATCTTTCTTTGCTCAAAAAACTGGTTAATGTGTCACGTTTCAAAGGCTCTCCTTCAATTAACACTCTAGTTAAGTGTTCAGTAGGATAATCCATTAATTCATCTTGCAAATACGATAGGTTCTCGTTTTTGCAGATTGATTGAATTAATAAAAACCTTGCTTTGGAGTTGTTTAATACTTTATAAAGCAAGTCTTTAATTTCGTATGTTTTACTAACCTTTTTTAAAACCCCAGAAATTTGAGTGTGTTCCCAACGTGCAATATCCAAATTTAAAATATCGTTATATAAGGCTCTTTGTGCGTTTTTGGGAGTCATGTTCTCAACTTCAGCACCAGGTGTATGAACAATTACACCTTCTAATTCACCAATTTCTGATCGTACATTAATTTTTAATTCAGTCATATTTGCATTTTTTTGCAAAGATAAAACTTATAACGCCTTAATGAAAAAAGATTTGTTAATATGTAGCTAATTAATTATTTAATGCTTCAATTTGCCCTTTGGTTCAAACAAATTTATTCTATGCTTAATATTGTGTGTGCCAAATTTCCTTATTTTAAAACAATTACATTGAAAAAATATTGCTTATTTATTTTTTATCTTTGTGTAAAAATTTGAGCCTTGAAACTAATAAAAATTAATCCTAATATTTTAATTACACAAATAATCGAAAATTTTGAAAAAAATAATTGCGATGTGTTTGTGATTATTGTCGATTTAAAGAGTTTTGATTTTAACAACATAATTAGCAAATATCAAGTTTTGTTTAAGAATATTTCAGATGATACATCTTTATTTAAAAAATTATCAATGTATTATTTGTCAAATTTTGTCCCAAAAACAGATATTCAGATTAAAACAAATAAATTTGGTAAGCCATTTATCGATAATAGTAAGATAATGTTTAATATATCGCATTCGGTTGACAAATACGTTATTGCAATTTCACAAAATAATAATGTAGGGGTTGATATAGAAAAAATTAATTTTAATAAAAGAGTATTACAATTAGCTCATCGTTTTTTTTCAATAAATGAATATAATCATTTATGCACCTTGCAATCTGATGTATTAATTGAAACATTTTACGAAATGTGGACACTTAAAGAATCATTGGTGAAATGTTTAGGATATCAGATGTTTAATAATATGGATAAAATAGATACTATCAATCATCTATGGAGCATTGGAACAGGCAGTGTGTTTTCGAATGTAGATGAGCTTTTTTACGCTAATTTAAGTATTGATAAAATGTATAAAAGTTCAATTAGCTCAGAAAAACCAATCAAGGATTTAAATATTTATTATCAATTATAACGATTGTAGCTTTTTTATTTTCCTAAATCCTAAAAATGCCGATAGAAAAACAACAATACTGATACAAATGCTTATTGTGTATGCTGTGGAGCTATTTAAATGAAACCCTTCTGGGGCAATCATTATATATGTAGAACAAACAAAAGTCATGAAAATTGCCGGAATAAGTGATATGATATATAGTTTTTTTTCGGAAAAAAGATAAAAAGTAATTGCCCATAAAACCACAGTAGCAAGCGTTTGATTTGACCAAGCCATGTATCTCCAAACTATATCAAAACCAATTTGAAGGAGTAAGAAGCAAATTAAAAATATGGGCAAACTCACTAGTAACCGTTTATAAATTGGTTTTTGATTAATTTTTAAAAAATCGGCAACAATTAACCGAGCACTTCTTAAAGCAGTATCGCCCGAGGTAATTGGGGCAGCAACAACTCCTAAAATGGCAAAAATACTTCCAATTTTACCAAGCCAAGTTTCGGATATTAAAGTAACTACAAAAGCTGCATTTCCTTTATGTTCAACCATAGTTGAATTAAGTTGTTCAACTCCACCAAAGAACGACATGGCAGCAGCAGCCCAAATAAGTGCAACAATACCCTCGGCAACCATTGCTCCGTAAAATACCCTTCTACCCATAGACTCATTTTTTAAACATCGTGCCATTAAAGGCGATTGGGTAGCATGGAATCCAGAAATAGCTCCACAAGCAATTGATACAAACATCATCGGAAAAATGGGCATGGCATCACCTTGATTATGAAAGTTTTTTAAGGTACTTATCGTAAGTTCTGGTATAGGGGCATTATAATAAAACAAAGCTCCTAAAATACCTAATGCCATAAAAAGTAAGCAGATGCCAAAGAAAGGATAAATTTTTCCGATTAGTTTATCGATAGGTAATAACGTAGCTAGGATATAGTAAATAAAAATAACAATTGCCCAAAATGTTACATTCATAAAATCCAAGCTTCCGTGTGTCAAATGATCGAGAATTTTTGCTGGACCCATTACAAAAACTGCACCCACTAAAATCATTAATCCAACAGTGAAGTATCGCATAGCTTGTTTAATTGTATTTCCTAAATATTTTCCAATTATTTCTGGAATACTCAGTCCATCTAATCGAACTGATATCATACCCGAAATAAAATCATGAACTGCACCGCCAAAAATGCATCCAAAAACAATCCATAAAAATGCAACAGGACCCCACATAGCTCCAGCAACAGCTCCAAAAATAGGACCCAAACCGGCAATGTTTAAAAATTGGATTAAAAAAATATTTTTCCATCCCATTGGAACATAATCAACACCATCTTTTAATTTGTAGGCAGGTGTTACACGAGACGGTTCTATTCCAAAAATTTTCTCAACAAGTTTTCCATATGTAAAATAACCTGCAATTAAAGCAATTAAAGAAACTACAAAAGTTATCATATTAATGTGTTTTTAAATTTTTTCAATCTCTTTTAAGATTATTAATACCTGTGGTAAAATTGCTTCTTTTTCATCATTAATAATTACAAAATCACTCCTATTTCTCTTTTCCTCAGGCGACATTTGCCTTAATATTCGAGCATTAATTTCTTCCTTACTTAGGGAATCTCGTTCTAAACACCTATTAATACATAAATCAATGGGTGCCCATACACTTATGATTTTATCAAATTGGTTTTCGAGATTCTGTTCAAATATTATTGCCGATTCCATGAAAACGATTGGTGCGTTTAGATTCATTTTCCATTGATTAAATTCATTTAAAACTAATGGGTGTATAATTGAATTTAAATAAGTGAGCAATTGCGTATTGTCAAAAACAATTGTTGATAATTTTTTTTTGTCGATTAAACCATTTTGTAGTAGAATATTGTTGCCAAATTTACGAACAATAGCATTAATTATTTCTGTTTTACTTAATTGCTCTTTAGCGATGATATCGGAATTGAAAACTGGATAGCCAATGTTTTCAATAATTTTAGAAACGGTAGTTTTACCGCTTCCAATTGAGCCGGTTAACCCAATTGTCTTCATTTATTTTCGTAATCGTTTGTAATTTATTAGAATAGGGGATAATCGTAATAATTTTGAAGAATAAAGTTGTTTGGTAACTTTTATGGGAATTAATCCATTGTTTGCTTCATTAGGTTGCATAACAACCTTAAAACTATCTATACAAATTTTATGAATGTTTGATAAAGGTATTTCAAATGTGGCATTTACATTTGATTGTTGAGGTATGTATTGATAGTTTTTATCGGTAATTTTTTCAATAGGAATATCAAATGTAAATTCAATTTTATTTTCATTAGCTAATCTAACATCTACGTTTTGATGCGAAAAGTGTGATTTGCTATCTTTTATTGGATTAATTACATTAACATTTATCATTTCGTTTTCAACAAACTTCGCTATATCAATAGGCTCAGTAATTAAATAACGAAGGGTGTCAATTTTGTTATTTTGTCCGGTAATAGTAATCGAATCGGGAAAAAAATTACATTCGGCAAAAATATTAACATTAGCTTCTGAGAATTTAAATACTGGATGTACCGGAAGTTTTTTGTGTAACATCTCATTGTATGTTACCCAAAGCGTATCAGGAAAAAATTGAATGATTTTTACGTTTTTAAGAAAGTTTGTGTTGTATTGTTCAATAATCTGATTGATTGGAATTGATATTTTCCCATTTTGATTTCGTGAATTGTGCAAAAAAGTGGAAAAATCAATCGTTGTTTTAGCATTTTTTATGTATTTTCCTAAACTTACTAGTTTAAAACCTTGTGCTTCAAACATAACATTGATAATTGAATCACTTTTACCAACAATTTCAACACCATTAGGGATATTATTAAATGATATAAAAAGATTGAAATTTTCTTGATATTTTTGGCTCAATTTAATTGATATCCAACTTAGTAATGATATTATTACGCAAATAGAAAAAAATATCACGTTTTTACGTAGCATATCAAGCGAGATTTAAATTAATTACTTGTAAATTTAATTATGAGTTGAACTGCAAAACAAATTTACAAGTAAAAATGAATAATAATTTATTTTTGAGCGTTTGCCATTTCTGCAACATTTGAAGAAACTGCAACTTTTTCAATTTTAATTTTACCACCACCCTCGGTTTCAATTATAAAGGTAGTTTCTTGAACATCGGTTATTTTTCCATGAAGTCCACCAATGGTAACAATATGGTCACCTTTTTTTATCGATTCTCTGAATTTTTTTTGTTCTTTTGTTTTTTTCATTTGTGGTCTAATCATAAAAAAGTAAAAAACTACGATGATTAAACCTAAAAAGATAAGAGAAGATGCACCGCCACCTTGTTGGTCTTGTCCACCCATCATTAACATTACATTTGAAATTTCCATTTTGTTTATTTTATTTATTATTTAATTGTTAAGGTATTTCAACCATAGCAGTTATTCTTAAACTGATTTGGTTGGGAATTGTATTTGCAAAAACGGTAATACTTTTTGATTGATATCCTTTTAAACCCTTCGTGTCAAAAACAGTCGTTATATACCCTGTTTTGCCTGGTGCAATTGGGTCTTGAGGAAAATCAGCAACCGTACATCCGCAACTTGCACTTGCTTGCGAAATAATTAAGTCTTTTTTACCAACATTGGTAAATTTAAAAGCATACGAAAGTCGTTCGCCTTGCATTGTATTTCCAAAATCATGTTCGCTATTTTCAAATTCAATTTTTGGAGCGTTTTCACTATTTGACGAATTGGCTGATTTTGGATTATCAACAATGTCGGTGTTTATTGTTTTGTCTTGATTTCCACACGATGAAATTGCGAAAAATAAGATTAGAATATAAATGGTAGCTTGTATTTTTTTCATGATTTTAATTTATGAAAGTAAACCTCTTCCAGTTTTTTTTATTTTATCCTGACTTCTAAGTTCAATAGATATTTTATCAAGTAATCCATTAATAAATATTTTACTTTTAGGAGTGCTATAATCTTTAGATAATTCAATGTATTCGTTAATAGTAACTTTTATTGGAACAGATGGGCATTCCATGAACTCAGCAATAGCCATTTTCATTATGATCAAATCAATGTTTGCAAGACGGTCAGAATCCCAGTTTTCGAGTCGAGTTATGATTAAGTCGAGATATTCTTTTTTATTTTTAATAACTGAATGGTATATAGTTTTAACAAAATTAGCATCGTCTAACTCCTCTTCTGAATCAATTTCGTATGCTGGAAGTATATCAGTTTCTTTAAAATCGGGTTTGATATTCTTAAGATTTTTTGCTGTAAGTAATGCGGCTTCAAAAAAGTCGCTAGCCCAATGGATATTTTTTTCAGCAAAAGCTGACGAAAGAGCATCGTTATTAACAATAAAATCTTTAAATAAATTAATTAGAAAATCGCGTTCAGTATCAAAATCGTTTAGTTCAGCAGACATAAAATCTAAATACAATTTTGAAGTAATTACATTTTGAAAAATTAATTTTATAATGTCATTTTCATTAGATATATCAGCTTTAGATGATGAAATATCTTTTTGAAAGGATAGATTTTCTTCGATTAATTTAAAAAGAGAAATATTGACAAATTTTAAATTTGGGTTGAGTTCTTCGGGAGTGGGTAAAAACTTATTTTTAGCATTTTCGATACGCTCAATTGCCAACTTTTTTAGTTGTAAGAGTATTTCGAGTTGTAAAAGTGATAATTGTTTTAAATTATAAATAGAAGTGAATAGGTTTTTTTCACCAATTGATGGACTAACACTGTCTCCAATTTCGTACTCGAACAGTGCTTGAAGTGTTTTTGTTCTCAAATAACGTCGGCTTAGCATTTTCGTATTTTTAATCAGTTGCAAAAATATAATTTTTAGTACAATATTCTAATTTTATTTTCTTAATAAAGTTGAATTTATACAAATAGAATTTTTTTTAATTGAAAATTTACTGTTTGGCTATTAAAATAGGATTAAAATAAAAAAAGCTGTATCGTTTTACTGAAACAGCTTTTTTAATTATCAAATAAATTTATTCAATACCAGCAAAATATTTCATGAATTGAATTCTTAAATATGCAGCAGGGTTGTCAATGCTATCAAAACTCATTTTTCCTTTGAAATCCTGTATTGAAGCAAAGTTTTTTTGAGTCATCCAAGTTTCCATTTCTTTTAGCATTTGTTCAATTACATCAAATCCGTTTTTATACACAGTTGACACTACTTGAACGGCTGCTGCACCAGCAAGAATTTGTTTAATAACACCAGCTCCATCGTGAATACCTGTGGTAGCACAAATGTCACATTTAACTTTTTTTGATAAAAGAGCAACCCAACGAAGCGACAATCCAATTTCTTCATGTTTGCTAAATACATTTGAAGAGGTAATTGCCATTTTGTCGATGTCAATATCGGGCGAATAGAAACGGTTAAATAATACTAGTCCGTTAGCACCTGCCCATGATAATTTTTTCATCGTTTGTGCTATTGATGAAAAATATAATGAAGTTTTAATAGCAACTGGTATTTTTACATGTTTTTTAACGTCCTCAAGAATATTAAAATAATTTTTTTCATATTCTTCTGAAGTTTTATCGCTATTAGTAGGTAAAACAAAAATATTTAATTCGATAGCATCGGCTCCAGCATTTTCAATTTCTTTAGCAAACAATGTCCATTCGCCATTGGTTGTACAGTTGATGCTTGCTATAATTGGAATTGAAATTTGTTTTTTTGCTTCACGTATTAATGTTAAGTATTCTTCTAATTTGTGAATTTTAGTATACTCACTCATATAACTTTCGGCTTCGGGATAGTAAAAATCATGACTTTGAGACATCAAATTACGATTAGCTTCGTGCATAATTTGTTCTTCAAAGATTGATTTAAGAACGATTGCTCCAGCACCTTTTTTTTCAATTTCGATTAAATTGTCGATGCTATTTGTTAAACCACAACTACCAACGATAATTGGGTTTTTTAAAGTTAATCCTAAATATTTTGTTGTTAAATTTACCATATTTACCTCCATTATTATAGTTTCATTAAAAAGTTAATATCTGAACCCTGTGGAAATTCCTCAGGTGTTTTGTTGTGTTTTAATACTCTAAGCGAACGACCTCCTTTAAGTGAAATGCAATCGCCCTTAACAATTAAAGAACAAGATTCACGAAGACCAACCACTGTAACATCGGGATTAAGAGTGATAAATTCGAGTAAGCGTTCGTCGCGAGTTTCGCCTCCGTGTTTTATCATTTCGTCGATTATTGGGTTGCTATCTAAATAGTGTGGGTTAATTTGAAATGGAACAAGATTTAAACAGTTAAAACTTTCGGGCATGACGATAGGCATATCGTTAGTAGTGCGAAGGGTAGGACAAGCAATGTTTGAGCCTGCACTCCAGCCAATAAAAGGGGTGCCATCTATAACTTTTTTACGAACTTCTTCCATAATTTTTAACTTATGCATCATGTATACTAAGTGAAACGTATTTCCGCCTCCAACAATGATACATTCTGATTCTTTAACTGCGTTAATTGGGTCGTTATAATGATGTATAGATTTTAAATTGATAGCAACGCGAGATAAAACTTTTGCTACTTTTTGTTCGTATGCATCATAGCTTAAACTTACCCCTGCATAAGGAATAAAAAGGGCTTTTTTGATGTTGTTTTCTTTCGCAAATAGTTCAATTTCGGGTAATGTCCAACAAAGATAAGATTCTCCAAAATTGGTAGAATTACTTATTAACAACATTTTTTTCATTATGATAGATTATATTAATATTTCAGCTAACAAAGAAAAGTTTTTTTTTTGAATTTAAAAAATTATTGAAACAAAAATCTAATAACTTTTAATAAAATCAACAAAAAAACACCTTACAAGTTCATTATAAGGTGTTTTTTATTGTTGTCATATTAATTGTGATCTCTGACTAAATCACGAATATCTTTTGATTGTTTTGCAAATTTAATTTGGCAATGTTGAAAATTGTTAACAGGCCAACCATTCCATAGTAAATAATTTCCTTGATTGTCTTTTGTATTATAAACTGCGGTTGTAAGATTATCAATTGTCCATGTCATGGTATTGTAATCATCTTCAAAGCTAATTCCTACATCAATAAATTTGTGATAAACAACTACATCTAAATAATCATTTCCAATTCCAATCAACTCTAAAAGGGTAGTAAGAGCTTTTTGTCCGGGAAGACCTTCGAGCTTCATTTCGAGTGTAAAGCGTTTTTGAACTCCTCCACCAACAAAAAACTCACCTCCATTAAAACTTAATGTTGAGTAATTAAATACTTGGTCAATTTTTGAAGCAATTTCAGTGTATTTATTATCACCATAAACAATATTCATAATTAAGGGACCGGCAGTTGAAATAATGGTGCCATCGCTACTTAAATGAAATGCTAAAATTGGGAATTCTAATTTATTGGTTATGTCTTGTCCATTCGCATTTACAACTTTTGTAGCTTGCCAAACGCCTTCCATACTTGATTTTGTAGGTGGTTCTTCTTGGATTAATTTATCGCATGAACTAAAGAATATTGAACTGATAACAAAGGAAACAATAAGTAGTTTGTTTTTCATGTTTTTTGATTTCGAAGTGATTATTTTTTTAATTTTTGGTAAAAATATAAAAAAAACAATTTCAAAAATAAATAAAAATAAATATGCTGAATTTTTATTTAAATTCAGCATATTTATAATAGATACATGATTATTTTTTATTTAATACTTTATCAAGTACGGTTTGTTTGGATAATTTTTTCGTGCAGAAAAACCAATCGTAACAAGTCATTTCATCTTTATTTTCCATACGTTCTTTTGCAACACCGCAAGAGCCGGCGGTAGGAACAATAACATCATCACCCGGACGCCAATCGGCAGGTGTAGCTACCGAAAAAGCATCAGCTGTTTGCATAGCAATTAAAGCTCGATATAATTCATCAAAGTTTCTGCCTAAACTTAATGGGTAATAAATAATAGCTCGAATAATTCCTTTTGGGTCAACAAAAAATACGGCTCTAACAGCTTTTGTATTGCTTTCGCCAGGCATCATCATTCCATATTTTTTAGCTACTTCCATGGTTATATCTTCAATTAGAGGAAAAGTAACTTCTATGTTTTTCATACCTTTGTATTCAATTTTTTCCTTTATGGTTCTTAGCCATGCAATGTGGCTATATAAACCGTCAACCGATAAACCAACCAGTTGGCAGTTTGCTTCTTCAAACTGTTTTTGCATGTTTGCAAAAGTCATAAATTCCGAGGTGCAAACTGGAGTAAAGTCTGCCGGATGGCTAAATAAAATTGACCATTTTCCTTGATATTGGCTAGGAAAATTAATTTCGCCTTGAGTTGTTACTGCTTTAAATTCAGGTGCTTTTTCGCCAATACGTGGCATTGAATAAATTTGTGTTTCTTCCATGATTATTAATTTAAATTTATAATTAAACCATTAACTAGAGAAGATGTTTGTTAGATTTTAACTATATGACTATAATAAAATTATATATATAAATTAATCAACTGATTGGTTTATATAAAAAACAATTAAAACCATCTTACTAAATCAAAATCTTGACGATGTGGAAGTAATTCATTTTTGGGATATAATCTAAAAATGTAGTCGTATACACCAGCATTAACAGCAGGAATTTGGGCTTCAAAAGTAAGAATTCCGTTTTCAAAAGTGGTAGGATGGAGGTCGAATTTTTTATATATTTTATCTATTTTGTCGTTAAGTTTTTGAGCAAATACAATTTCTACTCCTAAATCATTTGGGCTTAGGTTTGCGATGTTTAACTTAACGGCAGTATTAAAATATTCGCCAAGCATCATCGGTTTTTGTTCGGAATTTGGTATGCAGATGTCCGTAATTTCAATTTGTTCCCAAGCATTAATTACTCTGTTTTTCCATTTGGATATTTTGGCAGCCATTGCAAAATTATCATCACAAATGTCTTTTGAACGTTCAAATAGAATGTTGTAAAAACGGTCGTAATAATCGTCGAGTTGGCGTTTCATTGTAAAACGAGGAGCAATTTCCGACCAATTTTTTTTGATGTATTGCACCCATAAATCGGGGATATTTTCTTCGTTTAGTTGATAATAAATTGGTGCAATTTCTTCTTTTAATTTGTCGTAAATAGTTTCTGAGTCGAGAACATCTTGGAAATCTTGATTTTTATAGGTGCGTTCTTCTTTTAGAGCCCAACCAGCACCAGGAACGTATCCTTCTGCCCACCAGCCATCAAGAACACTAAAATTTAACACACCATTCATTACCGCTTTTTCGCCACTTGTACCCGATGCTTCCAACGGTCGAGTTGGGGTGTTTAACCAAACATCGCAACCCGAAATGAGTTTTTGAGCTAATGGGATATCATAGTTTTCAATAAAAATAATTTTTCCCAAGAAAGCATCCATTCGGCTTACTTCAATTATATATTTAATTAAATCTTGACCTTCTTTATCATGAGGGTGTGCTTTTCCAGCATAAATAAGTTGAATGGGACGTTCGGGATCGTTTACTAATTCTGAAAGTTTATCTAAATTGCTGAATAAGAGTTTTGCACGTTTGTAAGTAGCAAATCGACGAGCAAATCCAATGGTTAAAGCATTTTCGTTAAGTGAATTAAGAGTATTGAATATTAATCGAGGATTTTCTTGTCTGCGAGTCATGTCTGATGCTATTCGGATTTTGATATAATTTATCATTTCCGATTTTAGTTTTTTACGAATATCCCAAATTTTTTCGTCGGCAACATCGTTTATTTTATTCCATAAGAAAGGGTCGGATTGATTTTTTAAGAAATCTTTTCCAAATACTTCATAATGTAATTCCTGACAGTATTTATGAGCCCATGTTGGATAGTGTACGCCATTTGTTACAAAACCAATATGTAATTCTTCGGGAAAATAACCTTTATATAAATCTTTAAACATTTCGCGACTTACACGTCCATGAATTTTACTCACACCGTTAACTTCTTGCGAAAGTTTAGTAGCTAATACACTCATCGAAAACTTTTCGTTTGGATCGTTTTCGTGCATTTTTCCTAAGTTCATTAATGTGTCCCAGGTAATATTCATACGTTCGGGATAATGAGACATGTAACCTCGTAATAAATCTTCCGAAAAATAGTCGTGCCCTGCTGGAACCGGTGTGTGTGTGGTAAATAATGAGGATGAACGAATAATTTCAACAGCTTGATTGAAAGGAATATTATAGGTTTGCATGATGTTTTTTAACCTTTCTAAACCAATGAAGGCTGCATGCCCTTCGTTACAATGATAAATTGTTGGATTTAGTTGCAATTCTTTAATCATTCTAATGCCGCCAATACCTAAAAGCATTTCTTGTTTTAACCGATTTTCCCAGTCGCCTCCATATAAATTATGGGTTATACTTCTGTCTATTTCATTGTTGTCTTCAAAATCAGTGTCTAACAAGTATAAGGGAACTCTTCCAACATCTACTCTCCATATTTTTGCGAATAAAGTTCGACCAGGTAAAGCAATACTTATTTTTTTCCAATCGCCATTTTCGTAACGTTCGGGAATTAATGGTAATTGTGAAAACTTTTGAGGAATATACTTATTAATTTGTTCGCCAGTGGTGCTCAATTCTTGCTTAAAGTATCCATAGCGATAAAGTAAACCGATACCTATCATGTGTTTGTTCGAGTCACTAGCTTCTTTTAAATAGTCGCCAGCTAAAATTCCAAGCCCACCCGAATATGTTTTTAACGAATCATGTATTCCAAATTCCATACTGAAATATGCGGTTAACCCATTATCCTTAGCACTAGATTTTTCCATGTATGATCTAAATTCAAGATAAATTGCAGTTAATCGTGATAAGAATTTTGAGTCGTTTTCGAGTTCAACAAATCGTTCATAGGAAAGTGTTTCGAGCATTGCAATGGGGTTTTGTTGGCAACTTTTCCACAACATTGGGTCGATACTTTCAAACAGTTCAATTGCTTCCCAATTCCACGACCACCATAAATTTTTACTTAATTCACTTAGCGGATTTAAGGATTCAGGAAGGTTAACTTTTACTAAAATTTTTCTCCATTCAGTATCAATTTTTTTCAATAGTACACTATCGGGTTTTCTAATTGATACTTTTTGTTTATATAATTGAAATCGACTTATTGATTTTTGAATGGATAAATCGTAGGCTTTATAATAATTTTCTATAATATTTTCCCACGATACTTTATTTGCAATTTCTTTTGCAGATATAACATTTGATTTATATTCTTCAGGCGTTAAATTAGCGGAATATTCAAAAATCGATTTTAGTTTTTCAACTTCATCGTTGTATGTATTTGGTGTTCTATTTAAAATTATTATTCCTTTTTGTTCATTATTAGTGTTTTCATTAACCCATAATCCAAAACCTGAACGATTGGTTGTTAAGGTTGGGATTCCCATGGTTGCACTTTCCATTGGTGTGTATCCCCATGGTTCATAAAACGACGGAAATACGCTAAAATCGAAGCCACATAAATATTCGTAGTACGATAAATTTAAAACTCCATCTTTGCCATTTAAATAGGTTGGTATAAAAATTACTTTAACTTTGTCTTCAGGACGATTTTTTAAACTCGAATTCATTAAACGTTGTATGATTAAATTTTTGTCATAATCAAAAATCCAATGCGTTAAATAATCTTCAATTGATGGGTTGTCAAAATTTATATTTTCATCTAAAAGTAGGTCTTCACGAGGACCAACTGTTACAGCAGGCACTGCAATGTATGCAATAATTTGTCGCGGCGATTTAGAATGGTCGTTATATGATGCAAGTGCATCAATGAACAAATCGAATCCTTTGTTTTTAATTTGATGAGTACCACTAGTGGTAACAAAAAGTGCATCCTCATTAACTTTTTGTTTAGTAATAGCTTGAGCTAACAAACGCAGTAAGTTTTTAGTTTTTAAGTGTTGATTTTCAATAGTCTGAGTTAATCCCGCAAGGTTTAAATCAAATCCGTTAGGAGTAACAATATCGGCAGCGTGATTATATAATATCTTCGATTCTTCGTTTGAAATGTTGCTAACGGTAGTAAAAATATCAGCTTGTTCGATAGATAATCGCTCTAAGGAATACTTTGAACGCTCGTTGTATTGATAGGATAACATTTCGGAATCGAATTGTTCATTAGAAAAGGCAACATGCCTATTGTCTAAGGCTAAGGCTTTTCCAAGTATATTTCCGTGTGCAGTAAAAATGGTAGAAATTTGAGGTAAATGCTCTTTTAAGTATAAAATACCAGTGCCACAACTCCATTCGTTAAAATGAGCCACTATTTTATCTTGAGCCGAAATGTTATATTCATAAAAATTTTCAATAACTTTAGCTGCAGCATATCCAAAAAGGGCTGGTTCTAAATAATCCCACTGCCCGCTAATAGAGTCGAGTTTATATCTGTCCCAAAACTCGGTTAAAATTTGGTCTTTTAAAATAATATAAGGCGTAAAATCAACTAAAACAACGATAGGATTTCCAGGAACATTCCATTTGCCTATACGAAGTTTAATTCCTTCTTTTTCGGCATACTCTCGCCATGATTTAAAAATGTTTTTATTTTCGGTAAACTCTGGATTCAAATGTGTTTCTTTCCAAACATCGGGTCCAATTAAAAAATAATTATCTTTATATTCTTCAACTAAATACTTTGCTTTGCTAGATAGTACTGTGTTGATACCGCCAATTTTATTACAAACTTCCCAACATGTTTCAATTAAATAATCTGCTTTGTATTCCATACTTTTTCTGTTTCAATTTTGAGATGGTAAAAATAGTTAAAAAAAATGCTTATTTAAAAGTTTGGTTAGCATTTTAAAAATATCAAAAAAAAATAGTTTTCCCCAATTACCTAAATACTAATTTAGATAAAAATTAAAATTTTTGATTACATAATCTTTTAACCCTAATACTAAAATCAGATAACACATTCATGTAGTTAATGTATGCGTCGTAGGGTGAACCGTAAGGATTAAAATATTTATGCACATCACCGTCCGAAAACCATTTTGTGCACATATAGTAAAAATGATCACTAGTTTGGAGGTAAAGCCAATCTTTCAGAATATGAGGGTCATTAATTGTTTTAATGTCTTCACTTAGGGAATATAATTTTTCAGAAGCATCGTCTTGTAATTCGTTTCCACGCCAAGCTGTAATATCTCTTTCTTCGTCGGCCCAAGACATAGGCCAAGGGACGTGAATTGCCGATACTGGTTTAAAAAGATTACTTACTTCCGAAGGAGTAGCAAATTTGAATTTTGTATTTTTCAATACTTCTTTTGGAACTGCTTTAAAAAAGTCGAAAATTCCAGTTTCTGCCCATTGATGTTCGCCAAACGTTTCATAATCCATAAACAAATTTACCGTTTGATTATCTTCGGGCATTTCGTTAAGCCATCTTGAAAATTTCTCGGCTGTTACAGGGTATTCAGCCCACGATTGATTTGAAAATCGAAACGAAATATCATCGCTTAATGAAAAATTACGAAGTAAAATATTCATTGGTTTTGCTCCCGAACTTTTATAAACAAAGTTCGGACTTCTCCATCCTAAAACATGTTTTGCTCCTTCGGTCAGCATTGTTTTAAAACCTAACTCTGATACCATATCAGCAATGTCATCGTTGTAAATCAACTCTGTATTTCTGAAAACACTAGGTTTTTGCCCAAAAAGTTCTTCGATTTTCTTAACATGTCGATTAACTTGACTTTCAAACTCTTCGGGATTTGAAAGTGAAGATAAACTATGCCCATACGTTTCGGCAATAAATTCTACCGAACCCGTTTTAGCTAATTCTTGAAAACTGGTAATCACTTCTGGAACATATTTTTCAAATTGCTCAATTACAATTCCAGAAAGGGAAAAAGCTACTTTAAATTTTTCTCCAAATTGCTCTATTAACTGAAGCAATAGCTTATTCATTGGAATATAGCTTCGTTCGGCTATACGACGAACAAGATATTGATTTTGATAGTCATCGTAATAATGATGATCTACACCCATGTCGAAAAATCGATACGAACGTAATCGATTGGGCTGATGTACCTGAAAATAAAAACACAATGTTTTCATGATGTTATTTTAAAAGTTCTTGATAAATCATTTTTAATTTGTATGCGGCATTTTCCCAAAGTAAACTATCCACTTCTTCTTTGCCTAATTTGATAAACATTTTAGATAGAGCAGGGTAGTGGAGTAGTCCGTAAATGGAATTTGCCATGGCATCCACGTCCCAAAAATCAACTTTAAGAGCATGTTGCAGTACTTCCGAAACGCCCGATTGTTTAGAAATTACCACTGGTACATTCGATCGCATAGCTTCCAATGGCGAAATGCCAAAGGGTTCGCTTACCGAGGGCATGACATAAACATCACTCAAGGCAAACATTTTATCCACTTCGGCTCCACGTAAAAATCCTGTAAAATGAAAGCGATCGCCAATTCGGAGTTGTGCTACACGTCGGATAACTTTCGGCATCATATCGCCATCACCGGCTAGTACAAAGCGAACATTTGGGTCGCGTTTCAAAATTTTATATGCTGCTTCAACAAAGTATTCGGGTCCTTTTTGAAAAGTTACTCTTCCTAAAAAAGTAACCACTTTGTCATCTAATGCTTTGTGATAATCTACTGCAATTTTATTTTCGTTAGGTTCCACCGCATTGTGAACGGTAACAACTTTTTCGGCAGGAATATGATGTTTTTCAACAACAATTTGTCGAGTGTAATTACTAACAGCTACCACTCTGTCGGCAGCCATCATTCCTTCGCGTTCGATGTTGTAAACAACCGAATTTATATTTTGTCCCGAGCGGTCGAATTCGGTAGCATGCATGTGAACCACTAACGGTTTACCGCTTACTAATTTTGCCGTTATTCCTGCTTTATACGTAAGCCAGTCGTGAGCGTGAATAATGTCGAAATCGAAATTTTGGGCAATTTGTGCAGCAACCATTGCATAGCGTTCAATTTCGAGCATTAAATTACTGCCATATTTCCCACTAAATTCATATTTTCGCTTGCTGTGAGTAATTTCATATTCCGATTTGTCAATTTTATCTTCTTTAATCAAATTATAATACTCTTCTTCGCCAACGTAAGGAATTAAATTTGAATTTACTTCAACATAGGTAATTTGACTAATCAATTCTTCCATTCCATTCATGCGGAAGTTAATCTCAACATCTGAAGCATTCACAATTCTTACTGCTTCTTCGCTCTCGTCGCCATACGCTTTAGGAACTACAAAAATAACTTCCATTCCTTGTTTTCGCATCCCTTTTGTTAAGCCAAAACAAGCTGTGCCCAAGCCTCCTGCAATATGTGGTGGAAATTCCCATCCAAACATTAATACTTTCATAGCGTTGATTCTTGAGTTTCAAAATTTTGAATAATAAACCCCATGCGTAAAAGTTCCGAAACACTCATAGCATAAGAAATAGCTCCGCCTGGTTTATGTGGGGGGTCGCCATCGTAAAGCTCGGAAATAGTGCCAATGCCATGCTCGCGAATGGTCTCTTCAAAGTTATCAAAAAGTTGCTTTACATAACTTAAACCAGACCTGCCATATATTCGCAAATAGGCCTCGGTAAAATGACAAATCATCCATGGAAAAACGGTCCCTTGATGGTAACAAAATTCACGTTCAATGGCGTTTCCTTCATAAATCCCTTTATATTCGATATCGGTGGGAGTTAACGTGCGTAAACCACGTGGTGTTAGTAATTCCGATTTTACTTTTTCAATAATTAACTGTTGAATTTTATCACTTATTGGGGAGTAAGGAAGTGATGTAGCAAATATCATATTTGG
The DNA here is from genome assembly GCA_964521105.1 of uncultured Lentimicrobiaceae bacterium. Taxonomy (GTDB): domain Bacteria; phylum Bacteroidota; class Bacteroidia; order Bacteroidales; family WCHB1-69; genus JAQUGA01. The sequence continues at coordinate 21,891 of CAZFPO010000034.1, forward strand.
GCGAACTCGCCAATCTTTATCACCATGAAAATCACAATCACACAAATACCCTTTAGATTTATCCCAAAATGTTTCTTTAAAATGTTTCGGAATTATTTCAAAAATATCTTCCCACAATTCAATAAAATCGGTATCTTTAAATTTTGTAGCTAACTCCATTGCAAATCCAATTGCGTTATACCAAAGGGAATTAATTTCAACGGCATGTCCATATCGTGGAGTTACAGGATTTCCATTTACCACAGTTGACATCCAAGTTAAAGGAATACCATGATGATAGGCAAAAATAAGCCCTTTATCTGTCATTTTAATTCCATTTTGAGTGCCAGTTCTATAGTCGTTTAAAATTCGCTTCATAATGCTTCCATATTCATCCCAAATTTCTTCATCATCGCCTGTATAATGAACATATTGTTGTAACGCCCATATAAACCAAAGGGAAGTGTCAGCACTATTGAAATCAGTTTTTGACCCTTTGCCTGAGTTTGGAAATAATCCGTTATTCATCTCCGAAATCATGGTGTCGAAAACCATTCTTGCCAAACCAAATTCCCCATTTACCAATAGCATTCCAGGCATAGAGATAAATGTATCGCGTCCTATTCGGTCGAACCATGGATATCCGGCAATAATCTCGCATTTTTCGTCACTTTTATGTATAAATTGTTGAGCCGAATTTTTTAAATTCTGAACAAAATTTGTTCTAGGAATGCGTAAGTTAACCTCTTTGTTAAACCTATCAGCAAAATTATTTGGTTCTAATTCTTCTAAAGATGCCGACATTACAAAGCTTTCGCCAGTTTTCATATTTAATTCAAAATACCCAGGAACAAATAAATCTTCGTGAGAATCGTATCCATTTTCAATTTCTTTGAAATATTCTAAATCGTAGTACCAATCGGGTTGATGAAAGTATTTAGGTTTTGTTGAAAACTGTAAATGAAGAAAGGAATATCCTTGATACATTTTGCATTTTATTCCATTTTTAATTTCATGGTAGCTTTTATCAGCGTATTCGTTGCACTTCGATAAATGATTTATGTTTCGGAACGCTAAAAATGGTTTTATTCTAATTTTTGTTTCGGAATGAGCTTCTAAAAGGGTATATCTGATTAAAACCTGATTTCGTAATGAACTGAAAACTATTTCTTTTTGTAACATTACTCCACCTACTCGATATAAAATTATTGGATTGGGATCAGTTGAAAAATGTCGCACATATTTATGCCCTTTTGGAAAATACTGTCCATTCATGTATCGGTTTATCCCAAAGTTAAACTCAGCCTCATGCTGAATAATTGTTTCGTGTATTGCCGAAAGTAGAACGTGTTTTTCTAAATCAATTTCGGGTTGGGGTGTTATTAGTAATCCGTGGTGACGACGAGTGTTACATCCAACTATTGTTTGACAGGCAAACGCTCCTCCACGATTTGCTCGAACTAACTCACGTTCAAGCATAAATTCTAAATTGATAAGTTTTGTTTTATCGAACTCAATGTATGACATAGTCAAATTTTGTAATTTTTTTGCAAAAATAGTGAAAAATACGATACTATGTACTTTGTTTCAGAATCTTAACAACTTATAGACACAAAATTAATGTTAAATTTATATTAAAATTACAAGTATTATGAATAAATTTACCTGATTCCAATCTAAATAAAAATGATTTATGAAATATCACTTAGTTTTCATTAAAATTTCTCCTTCTTTTTCGTGCAACGAAAGCAGACTGATACGAACTTGTACTTTTAAAAATTTGGCAAAAAAATCTTTGTAAGTATGTAATTTATTCTCAACGTAAAAGATGTTTTTTGAAATTCTAACTGACTAATATTTCGAGCATTTTAAAAAGTAAAAATAATTCAAAGCAAAATTTCAGAAACAAGCTATTTGTCAAAAGAAACTGCAGAAACTCTCTATTCTCTTATTTTTTATAAATTAAATATTCTTTTCTCGGACAACATTGAAAAGAAATAATTATTTTTGTAAAAATAATTTCTTTTTTAAACCTAAATTTTAATTCAATGAATTCCTTAATAAGTAGATTTTGTGCAATTTGTATTATTTCATTCACACTAGTATCTTGCAATAATAATGTTTCTAATGACACGAATGAGAAAGGTGCTGATAGCCTAAAGTCGAACCAAACATCTAACTCCAAAGATTATGATCAAATTGGCTACGATTTAATGAAAAATGAAAAGATTGGAGAACTTAAAATTGGATTAAAAGTCGATAAAATAATTGAATTATTGGGAAAACCTGAGGAAAAGTCAAAACTTGAGTTGTGGGGAGCCGACGATAGTTATCATCAAGAATGGAATTATAAAACCAAAGGAATTTCCCTAGATATAATTGGGAAAACAGAAGCTGAACAAGTAGTTAATATGATTACAATTTCGGAACCCAGTAAGTTAAAAACATTAAAACAAATTGCTATTGGAAGCCCTATCGAAGATGTCAAAAAAGCCTATATCGAAAGTATTGATACTTCTTGGTCAGACAATGAAAATATTGTTGCTGGAAGTGTTTATGGAGGAATTGTTTTCACATTCGAAAACAATATTGTGAAAACCATTTTTATTGGTGCAAGCGCGGAGTAGAGAAGAGTTTAGAGTTTATTGTTTCGGGTTTAGAGTTTATTGTTTCGGGTTTAGAGTTTATTGTTTCGGGTTTGCTGTTTCGGGTTTCGGGTTCGCCTAAGCGGATGAGAGTTAAGAATTAAGAGTTTCGAGTTTATTGTTTCGGGTTTCGGGTTCGTCTAAGCGGATGAGAGTTAAGAATTTAGAATTAAGAGTTTAGAGTTTGTTTTTGGAAAGGATAGTCGAAAAAAGAGAGGTAATATTTATAAAACAATGAAGAAATATGTAATTGTATATTTATTTTCACTATTGTCCGATAAAAAATCAAAAACGCTTTAATCCAATTGCAACTAG
>CAZFPO010000035.1:0-5634 GCA_964521105.1 uncultured Lentimicrobiaceae bacterium
CTTTTCCCTCGTTAGCTAGATTTGTTAATGGTTTTTGGTATAGGGAGGATTGCCTTTAGCTCTCGAACCATAAACTAAAACGACCTCTACATGAGGGTGTTTAGCAAAAACAGACCCAATACTATCAATCATACTATCCGATAATCCAAACTTCATACGTTTTTGCTCATTACGTTTTTCAAATCAGAAAATAACGGAAAATAGTGTTCATAAATCTTAGTGAACTCACCTTTTAAAATCACTTCGTCATAAGTATGAACTGTTCTGTTTCTACTTTCAATCATATCCATCCAAGTTTGACCATTGGTAATTATGCCCAATCGAAAAGCTTCTTTTATGGCAGTTCTTGAACCCGTAATATTTCGATAACCTTCATACTCTAAAAAATCTTTTAACATTTTCCATGCTAGCTCATGAGTAAACTCAAATCGCTGAATAATCCCTTCCTTTATCAAATCTGGTGGATTATTTCCATTTTCTTTTATTGCCTCCTCTAACAGACTAAACGCTTTGCAATAATTAGAAAAACGTTGCTTCCATCGAATGTCTGTTTCCATAAATGCTTAATTACATTACAAACTTACAAAAATTTGTAGCTTACTCATGCCAAATTTTGTATTCTTTTTCTTTATTTTAAACAACTTAAATTTTAAAAGCTCACTTTTCTTTCTTTCTAATTTTATCTTTGATTACTTCTAATCCCACTTCTAATATTTTGTCCTTACCCGATAAAATTTCCTCTAACGTTCTTTTCACTTCAACATCCGGTTTAATAAATGTAAAAACTTCGGTTTCATTTAACATCGTTTTTTGGGTTGCAATTAGGGCAAATCCATTACCGGGAAGCTTAACAACTAAAGGTTGAGTGCAACTTCCAGCTGTTGGCTCGCCGACAATAGTGCCTAACTTTATTGCTTTTAGAGATATTAATAAGTCTTCTGTAGCCGATCCAACAAAATTATCAATCAAAAATACTAATGGCAAACTAATCCTTTTAGATTTCGAAATAGGGTTAATATATATGGAAGTATCCACGACAAAACTTTTGTCCTTATGATAATCTGCAAACTGACCGTATCTGGCATTTCCACCAATAAAACTTATCAATGCAGAATCAGAATATGCACCAAATGCTCGATAATAAGCATTATTGTTACGTGTATAGAAAAATTGTTTTATAGTGTCTTGTTTAGTGAAATGACTAATGATATAATTTCCAACACTTGAGCCTCCTTGACTATATCTTAAATCAACTATAAGACCATTAGCATTTTTAATTGCCGGGTATATTGAATCAAAAAAGAGCAATAAGTTTTCATCCATATCACCAGCAATATCCAAAAAAGCGATAGAATCCCCTAGCCATGATAAAGTTGGAAAACGGTTCATTTCTCTCTTCATGTCTAACTCTGTAATTCCAATCCATTCGTCATTTTCAACAACTACTGTGTCAAATCTCAACGATTGTTCATGTCCATTTGGTGTAATGTATTTGATATATTTGGGATAATTTTCAAATTCATACATTAATTCGTTTTTTAATACCCTTTTTCTTGTATGTTCAAATGTTGAATTGCCCTTGTTTTTCATGACTTCACTGAAAAACATTTTAGTTTTGACACCATTTATTTCAACGATTTTACTCCCAAGAGGCATATAATAGCTAATTGATTTCAGACAATGTGTTGCAAAAACATCTTCTTCTATCCATTCAAAAATAAACCATTGCTTTTTCATTTGAGAATAATATTCTCGCATCAAATGTTGTGGAATTATGATTTTTGCATGTCTTTCTTGTAGTAAATTCATGAAATCTTGAAGAACTATATAATATTCTAAATCACTTTTAGAATTAATAACTTTTGAAATGTATTTTTCATACTCTTCATCCCAATTTAAATCAGGAAGTCTCTCAAAATAGGCAAAATTATATGATACTTCTTTCCAAATAATTGAAAGTCCTAAGATTTTTTCCTCTTTAGTTAGTTTATTTATTCCATTTTGAGAAAAAATCAATGATGGCAATATTAACACCATAAATAACATTATGTACTTATTAATCTTCATGTTGCAATTATTAAATCATCTATGCATGCAAATTTATGTTATTAATCGATTAATGTCAATTTTTTACAGATGTCATTCTTGTTAATTTACGTTAAATAGTTCTTTATATCAATTAAATCCTTGCAATATGTAAATAAACCAAAATTTACATAATAATCATTAAATTCGATTGAACATTTAAAACCCTAATGAGTTTTTAAAATTGTTTTATATACCTTTGTATAAATCGTTCATTCAATGAAATAATATTATGAAAACAAAAAAAATCCTTGTTATTGCCAGCATCGTAATTGGTGTTTTATTATTGATTATCATAATTTTACCTTTTATTTTCAAAGATAAAATTATTGCTACCGTAAAACAAGAAATTAATAACACTCTCAATGCAAAAGTGGATTGGGAATCGGTAAGTTTTACATTATTTAAAAGCTTCCCCGACTTTAAACTCGAACTAAAATCATTATACGTAAAAGGAATTAATGAATTTGACAAAGATACCTTGGCTAAAATGGATAATTTTGCCCTAACCATTAACCTTTTTAGCGTTATAAAAGGGGATAATTACGAAATTAAGTCCATTGAAATGAATAAACCTCGGGTTAATGCAATCGTTTTAAAAGATGGTAAAGCCAATTGGGATATTACAAAGCCTTCTACTGATACCACTACAACTACAGCCGAAGAGCCTTCGTCCTTTTCATTGGCACTTAATAAAGTTAAAATTAAGGATGGTTATATCAAATACCGAGATGACGAGATGAACTTCATTATGGAAATATCGGGGCTTAACCACACCTTGAAAGGCAATTTAAGCGAATCGGTTACAAAAATTCGTACGAAAACTACAGCCGAAGAAGTTACAATGGTTTATGAAGGGGTTAGTTATTTGTCGAAAAACAAACTTGATTCAAAGTTCGACATGGATGCGAATTTAGATACATGGCGTTTTGATTTTCTGGAAAACAACATAAAATTGAACGATTTAACCATGAATTTTGAAGGTTTTTTCCAAATGAACGATACCAATTACGACATGGATTTGAAATTTAGTACACCATCCACCGAATTCAAAAGTCTGTTATCGTTGATTCCAGCCATTTTTGCTAAAGATTTCGACAAAATAGAAACCAGCGGAAAATTTGAATTTTCGGGTTTTGCAAAAGGAAAATACGATTCACTCAATCTCCCAGCATTTGGATTAAATTTAAAGGTGCAAAATGCCATGTTTAAATATCCAGATTTGCCAAAATCGGTGAATAATATTAACATAGCAGCGGCCATTTCAAACAAAGGTGGCTCGGCAAACAATACCGTTATAAACGTAAATCCTTTTTCGTTTACAATGGCGGGAAATCCTTTTCAAATCAAATTACTGGTCAGTACGCCTATTTCCGATCCTAACATCGATTTTTCGGCAAAAGGTGTTATGGACTTAAATACCGTTACCGAATTTTATCCACTTGAAAAAGACCAAAAATTGAAAGGAAAATTAACCGCCGACATGATTTTTAAAGGATTGTATTCGATGATTGAAAAAGAACAATACGACAAGTTTGAAGCAAAAGGCTCTCTTGGAATAAGTGATTTTTATTACAGCGACAAGGATTTACCAAAAGGTATCAGCATATCTAAAGGTCAACTAAATTTTTCGCCAAAATACGCAGAATTAACTCAACTCGACATCAAACATGAAGGAAGTGATATTTCGGTGAAAGGTAAAGTGGACAATATTTTGGCATACGTGTTTTCGAAAGGCGTTTTAAAAGCTCAGTTTACAACTAGTTCAACCTATTTTAACACCAATCCTTTTTTGGCAACCGATGATGCACCTGCTACTCCAAGTAGTAATACCGAATCGACTCCTATGGAGGCTTTTGAAATTCCTGACAACATTGATTTTACGCTAAATTCCACTTTTTCCAAACTGATTTATGACGATTTAGAGCTTCAAAATATCAATGGGACAATTTTAGTAAAAGATCAAAAAGCCGAACTTAAAAATCTTAAATTCAATATTTTAGACGGCGACATGACCTTGAATGGGTTTTATTCTTCAAAAAATGTACTGCCAAACATTGCACTTGGTGTAAAAATCAATCAAATGGATGTTCAAAAAACTTGGAAATCATTCGAAATAGTGAAAAAGTTTGCTCCAATTGCTGAAAATGCAAAAGGGAAATTTTCTGCAGGCTTTGATTTAAGTTCCGACATCAATAAAGATTTAACACCAAAACTCGAAACTGTAAATTCTTCGGGCAGTATTTCAACAAAATCAATCTCAATTGTTGGTTCTCAAGCAATGGCAAAAATTGCTACAGAAACGAAACTTGCTGCGTTTAAACAACTTAATTTGAACAATATTTCATTAAAATTTAGCATCGTTGACGGTAAATTATCAACCGATCCTTTTACCATCGCATTTAATGATGTAAAAACAAATGTTTCGGGATTTAGCAAACTTGATCAAACGCTTAATTATTTACTTAAAGTTGAAGTTCCTCGAAAAGCATTTGGCAACGTAGCAAATGATTTTGTAAATAATTTAACGGGTAAGGTGAATGAAAAAGGAGCCAATATCAACCTCAGCGAAATCATAAAATTTGATGTAACGGTTACTGGAACATTTACCAATCCGATTATTAAAACTGGGTTAAAAGACAAAGCAAAAAATGTGGTTGAAGATGTGAAAGAAACTGTGAAAGAAGAAATCAATAAAAAGAAAGAAGAGGTTATTACAACGGTTAAAGAAGAAGCTTCGAAAGCAATTGCTGAAGCTAAAAAACGAGCAGATGCCATTATGGCTGAAGCAAAAGCAAAAGCAGATGCCGTTCGAACCGAAGCTAAAAAAGCGGGTGATAAATTGATACAGGAAGCAGATGCTCAGGGCAAAAAACTCATTGCTGAGGCTAAAAATCCAGTAGCCAAACTTGCAGCTGAAAAAAGTGCTCAAAAGCTAAACGATGAAGCCAAGGCAAAAGCAAACAAACTCAATCAAGAAGCCGATCAAAAAGCCAATAAGATAATTAAAGAAGCCCAAACAGAAGCAGATAGAATTGTAAAAGAGGCGGAAAGTAAGACGAAGTAGTTAATGTGCTAATTATTCAATTTGAAGATTTGAAGATTTGAAAATGTGCTAATGATTCAATGTGCTAATTTGCTAATGATTCAATGTGCTAATGTGCTAATTTTTCAATGTGCTAATATGCTAATGATTCAATTTGAAAATGTGCCAATGATTCAATGTGCTAATGTGCCAATGTTGGACTTCGAGCGGAGCCGAGAAGTGTAGTTGTTTCAATTGATTTTATTTGAAAATGATATAATTTGAAAATGAACGGAGGTTGAGGCACTCGAAACCATAGTGAATATGCTAATTGTTCAATTTGAAGATTTGAAAATGAGTTGATTTGAAGATGAACGGAGGTTGAGTACAATAAGGTGGCTGAGGTCCTCGAAGACACCTTGAAAATGTGCCAATGATTCAATGTGTTAATGTGCTAATTATTCAATTTGAAGATTTGAAGATTTGAAAATGTGCTAATGATTCAATGTGCTAATTTGCTAATG
>CAZFPO010000035.1:5734-23994 GCA_964521105.1 uncultured Lentimicrobiaceae bacterium
ATAAAATAAAATCCTTTTTTCCAATTTTCAGTATATTTCCGGGTTCCTTCGGGGGCAATCATTAATGTTAGTTCTTTGTGTTTCTCGAATAATTGAACCGAATGAATGGGCAATCGTTTTGCTTGTTGCCTATCCACTGGCATTGCACCCAGCCCTTTGAGCAACAAGCCTAATGGGAACCAAAACATCTCCTTTTTAATTAAAAACCGAGCATTTAAACCCATTGATTTTAGAGCAAGTTTGCCATAAACAAAATCCCACGCCGAAGTATGTGGTGCAAAAACCAACACACAACGCTTGGCTTCAACTGGCACATTGGAATCTACTTTCCAACCCGAAAGACGTAATAAAAAACCACAAATTTTTCTCATTATGATTCTATTTCATCATTTAACTCATTTTCAGCAATAGAAATAATTTTCGATTTTTTTTCAAAGGAATAAATAGTTCGATTTTTAATGATTGCTGTCAAAAAAATTAGAACTAAACCTATTAAAATTAAAATACCTCCTTCGCGTGGATATACAGAGTAGTCGGGGTTTACAGCTTTTAACATTTGTTTAGCCATCGGGTTATTACCAACACTTAATGCATCTGAAACAAGATTCATAAGAGAATAAATAAGTATTCCCATATATGAGAAAAAAGAAATCCAAATTAATTTATAATTTCTAATAAAAACAATAATTAACGATAGTAAAGCTACTGCAATGATAAATTTTCCATCTCCTTCACCATTTTGCCAATATGTTGTGGTAACCGACTCGTCCATTGACATTCCTAAAAAGCTCATTTTAATATTTATCTGAATTAATTTCAAAAAAACACCGATAATCATAATCAATGAAGATATGGTGATTAAAGTTTGCTTTAAATCTATTGTTCTAGTTGAATTTTCCATATTTAATTATTTGTTTATGGTTCTATTGAAAGTTCAGTTTCTGGATCCCAAAAATAGTTTTTAAAATTGACAATTTGATCATCTATAACTTCAATTCCTTCTTCATTTAACAATTTTTGCATCCAATCAGGATTTCCAAAGTGCATTTTTCCAGTAAGTAACCCGTTTCGATTAACCACTCGATGAGCAGGAATATTTATCGCCGAAACATGGCTTTTGTTCATTGCCCAGCCAACCATTCGAGAGGATTGTGGAGAACCTAAATACGTTGCAATTGCACCATACGATGTTACTCTTCCAAAAGGTATTAAAGCAGTAACTTCCCATACCTGCCTAAAAAAATCAGTTTTATCAATTTTCATTTTTACGTTATAAACATCGATGGTTTCAAACGGAATTGCAAATAATGTATTTTCAATCCCTGATTTAACCACATTTTTTCGTAAAATGTTTGAATTGAAGCAACCTCATTATTTGGAAACTCGGCATATAAATCCCTGGTGCTGAATAACAATTGATGTTCTGATTCTTTAATAACTTCAAGAGTGTAATCGTAAAAGAAGATGCTGTCGGTTTTGAGGTGAATAATGCCATTTGGATTTAACACTTTGGAGTATCTTGACAACATGTTTGGAGAAGTCAAACGTTTTTTTATGTTTGGTTTATTTGGCTGAGGGTCGGGAAAAGTAATCCAAATTTCATCTACTTCATTTTTAGCAAACAGAAATTCGAGGTATTGAATTTGAGTACGAAGAAATGCTACATTTTTCAAATTTTCGTCGTTTGAAGTTTTGCAACCTCGCCATAATCTTGCTCCTTGCCTATCAATTCCAATATAGTTGTTTTCGGGATGTAATTTAGCTAAGCCAACAGTGTATTCGCCCTTACCACAAGCAAGTTCTAAAATGATAGGATGTTGATTTTTAAAAAAATCAGCATTCCATTTTCCTTTTAAATTAAAAGGTTTTTTGCATAAATCTTCCCAAAGAGGTTGATATAGGTTTGGGAAAGTAATATTTTCCGCAAATCGTTCCAGTTTATTTTTTCCCAAAAGTATATTACTTTAATATTGTACAATCCAAGGCAACAAATTTTTGTTTTCGTATAAGTCGTCGGCAAAATCACGAGCTAAACGCTCGGTATCAAAGCCAGGCTTATATGCAACCCTAATTAATCCTTGTTCATTTTTCTCAATAACCACAGGGTCAAAGCCCTTTTTCTTGAGTTGGGCAACCAATGTTGCTGCATTTTCAATTATTTTAAATGAACCTGCAATTACATAGTATTTTCCTGCACCTTTGGGAGCAAACACAATTTTTGACAAATCAACTGGTTTAACGTAATTTACATTATTTCCATTGTTTGTTTTTACAGGTTTTATCACTTCTGGCTTAATTTCGGGCAAATTTGCCGAGTCAATTTTCTCTTCAACAATAGTATCTACAACTTCTTCAATAACCTTAACTTCTTCGGTAATAACCGTATCTTTTTTCTCAACTTTTACTTCCACTTTTGAAATATTACCGTTGAAAATTTCAATTATTTTATCCTTAAAAATAAATCCAGCAATTCCAATTCCACCAATTAATAAAAGGATAATTAAAATCCAAATCCAAGATTTTTTCTTTTTGGGCGGTTTTTGTTCCTCAACATTATTAGTTTCCAATTTTGAAGAAACTAAGGTATCTGAATTATTATCGTGATTGCTTTCAGATATTGAAGGTTCTTTTTCGGGTTCTTGGGGTAATATTTTTTCTTCTTCTTTAATTTGACCATCAATAGGATTAGCATGAATTTGAAAAGATGGCAAAGCAAAATAATCTTTGTCAAAAATCACATTTTCTTCAGTAAAAATATCATACGAATCATCAACATTAAGTTTAATGGTAGCAAAACCATCAATAACAACTTTGCGAAACGATAGTAAATCGGCATTATATTGATTTACAATTTCTTTAATTTTAGTAATAGCATCGTCAATTTGTAAATTATTTTCGGCAGCAAAAACACGTTCAAATTTTGCCGAAACCACTTTTTCATTGCGAGTAAAAATGATTTTCTTATGAGGTGGTGTTACTTCTTTTGTAATAGGATGAATGGAAGCGTTAATACTTTCGGTTTTAAAAACTCCAAACCCTGTAATGGTAGCTTCATTATCTTCGATAATTAATTTAATAATGCTATCAGAAATTTTCATTATCATATCCCTTTATTTAATAACTTTTCAATTTTTAAAACATCTTCGGGAACATCGACTGCAAACGATTCCGAATTGGTTTCGAGAGCGAGTACTGGTATTCCGTTATCGAGCCACCGGAGCTGCTCCAGCTTTTCGACTGTTTCAAGAAAAGAAGTTTTAAAATATGCAATTTGTCTCAAAACGTCAGTTCTATAAGCATATATACCGATATGCTTAAAAAAGGTTGCATTTTTGAGCCATTTTTTTTCATCTGTTAAAGCCACGTGAGGAATAGTTTGTCGGCTAAAATATAGAGCTTTATCATTTTGGCTTGTAACAACTTTTACAACATTTGGCGAAATTAGTTCATTAAAATTGGTAATTTTTTTCCTCAACGTAACAATTTGAATCATCGGTTTTGTAAAACTTTTGGCGAGCAAATCAATATCGGCAGGATTAACTAATGGCTCATCGCCTTGTATATTAATAACCACATCGAACATTTCATTTGTCAATTTTTCGAATTTATTAACCGCTTCATAGCATCTGTTAGTACCCGATTGGTGTGAAGGAGATGTTAAAATAACATGCCCACCAAAACCAGTTACGTGATTGTAAATTCTTTCATCATCTGTAGCCACTAAAACCTTTGATAATTTTTCAGATTTTTGTGCTTGTTTATATACCCGTTCAATCATTGAAATACCATTAATTGAGCATAATGGCTTACCAGGGAATCGAGTGGAATCAAATCGTGCAGGAATAATACCTATAACTTTCATTTTGTTGTTGTTTAAAATAATCCGAATAACTCGGCATTAACTCGTTCAATTACTGAACCTAAATCTTCAGGTTTTTCTTTAAAATTGCAATCATTAACATCGATTACGAGTAATTTTCCCACTTTGTAATTAGAAATCCAAGATTCATATCTCTCGTTAAGATGACCAAGATAATCAATTCTAATAGAATTTTCGTAATCTCTTCCTCTTTTTTGGATTTGGTTTACAAGTGTTGGGATGCTAGCTTTTAAATATATGAGCAAGTCGGGTGGTTGAATAAATGAACTCATTAATTCAAACAAAGATTGATAATTATCAAAATCACGCGATGACATTAAGCCCATTGCATGAAGATTTGGAGCAAAAATATAAGCATCTTCATAGATGGTTCTATCCTGAATAACGTTTTTATTTTTTTGACGAATATCAACAATTTGACGGAATCGACTATTTAAAAAATAAATTTGAAGATTAAACGACCATCGTTGCATGTCCTCATAAAAACTAACTAAATAAGGATTTGTATCAACGTCTTCGTAATGAGGTTCCCATGAAAAATGCTTTCCAAGTAACTCTGTCAGTGTAGTTTTACCCGACCCAATATTTCCTGCTATAGCAATATGCATAATGTCTTATTTTTATTTCGTTCAAATTTAAAAAAAAAACAATAAAGCAACCATTTTTATTTTTATTTTCGTCTCATTAATAGATAAAAATTATTTTTTTACTAAATCGATAAATGTTTTTTTTCGTTATTATCATTTTTCTACAAAATTTATTTTTATTTTTGTTTTTTACAAATTAGTTATATTGGGATTAATATTTATAATGTTTCATCAAAATCACTAACAAATGAGAAAATCATTCCTTCTTCAAATCATTAAAAAAAGTATGCTTTTCGTTACAATCAATCTGATTGCAATGAACTTTTTATTTTCACAAACAGTACATCAAAATGCAAAAGATGGCTCGCTTATTTTTAAACTTAAAGACAGTTATATTCACAATTATATTATTGATGAAAATAATTTTGTTGATTTATCAAGTATGACAAACATAAGCAAGTTGATTGAAAAGTATCAAGTCACAAGTATCACTCGTGAGTTGACAGCGTTTAACGATCCAAAATGTTTGCGTATTTTCTTTGTTAATTTTTCAGCTATACAACAAGTAGATGAATTTATAACAGATTTATCTAAACTTGATTTTGTAGAATATGCCGAATTAGATTACAAACGAAATATTTTATGGGTTCCAAACGACCCTTATTATACCGGAAATTATAAATGGTATTTAACACAAATTAAAGCCGAACAAGCTTGGGATATTCAACAAGGCTCATCAAGTGTAAAAGTTGCGGTTGTTGACAATGCGGTGTGGGGTGCTCACCCTGATTTGAATATCAGTGCTACAAACCAATGTAATGCTACTACTAATCCCGTTCAAGTTGGAGCTGGAAAATCTGCACCTCCTTCATCTGTAAGTCAATCACCCAATTGTACCGAAGCTCAATTAACTACAATTAATGGGTGTTTAGCTTACGAGTGGTCACATGGAACACATTGTACGGGATTAGTTGGAGCAACTAATAATAATAGCATTGGAATTTCTTCGATTGCAGGTGGCGTTACTTTAATAGGTATCAGATGTGCTAGTGACTCTGGTCCAAACGATATGTATTCTACTTCTATTACAAGAGGAATTAATTGGGCAGCTCAACAAGGAGCTAATGTCATTAGCATGTCAATAGGTGGTGAAACAAGTTCTACTAGTGAGCAAACTCAAATGACAACACTTTTCAATCAAGGAATCTGTTTGGTTGCTGCTGCAGGAAATGATGGCGCAGGTGCTAATGCTATTAATTATCCAGCAGGATATACAAATGTATTAAGCGTAGCTTCAACCGATAACAATAAAAAACTTTCAAGCTTTTCTGAATATGGGTCGTGGGTTAAAATTGCCGCACCGGGTGGATATTACAATTCAAGTACTTCATATATTAACATGACCAGTACAACCTATTGCACTTCACAATATTACCGCATTGTAGGGGTTACTGCAATAACTGGAAATTACGATGGAATGCAAGGAACTTCGATGGCCTGTCCGGTGGCAGCTGGATGTTGTGCATTATTAAAATCGAAAAATTCAAGTGCTACTCCAACCCAAATATTTAACTGTTTAACTTCAACCTCTCAAGCTCTTGCTAGTGGTTCTCATACTATAGCATCAGGAGTTGGAATTATTGACATGCAAGCAGCATTAAATTGTATTGGTGGTAGTTCTACTACCCCTAACGCACAATTTTCGGGAACTCCAACTTCGGGGAATACTCCATTATCAGTACAATTTACCGATCAGTCCACCGCAGGTACCGGTGCAACTATTACAAACCGTTCATGGACATTTACTGGTGGTAACCCTGCCTCATCAACAGCTCAAAACCCTTCTGTTACATACAGCGTTCCCGGAACTTATACTGTTTCTTTAACCGTAACCAATTCTTTAAGCCTTTCCGATAACGAAACCAAAACAGCTTATATAACGGTTACTCAACCGGGTTCAAGTTTCACACTTGATTTTGAAGCTAGTTCAAATTTCACCACTACATTCACTCCTTGGACAACAGCGGATGTGGACGCTAGCCCAACATACGGTATTCAAGACATAACTTTCACTGGAAGTGGAGAAGCAATGGCATTTATGGCATTTAACCCTTCGGCAACAACACCCGCTACAACTGGTGCGGAAACTCATGCCGGTGTTCGTCAAGGAGCTTCATTTGCTGCATCAACACCTCCAAACAACGACTGGCTAATTTCTCCTCAAATTCGTCCTTTAAATGCAACATGGAAATTTAGAGTTTGGGTTAGATCTTATACCGAACAATATGGTTTAGAAAAATACAAAATAGGCATTTCTACTTCTGGAAACCAACCAGCTAACTTTACTACTTTCTTAACGGGATCTTCTGCCCTAGAAGCTCCACTTACTTGGACTCTTAAGGAATTTTCATTAGCTAGTTATGTTAATCAAGATGTTTATTTTGGCATTAATTGCGTTTCCAATGATGCATTCATATTCTTTATTGATGATATTTCAATTGGTGCAGCTTCGGGAATCGAAAACAACGAATCGGATAACAGTGTTCACGTTTACCCAAATCCTGCTCAAGATGTTGTGTTTATTAATTTTGAAGAATCTTCAAGACGCAAATCTCAAATAAACATTACCGACATGAGTGGCAAAATTATTATGTCGCAAGAATACAATGAAAATGGAACAGGTGGAGTTGCAATTGACGCTTCAAATATTCCTGCTGGAATGTATTTAATTCGCTTTGTTTATGATGATAAAACTGTCATTAAAAAGTTGAGTATTGTTCGATAAATAATTTATTGAAAATAATAATAGAAGAGGCTGTCCATTTACGACAGCCTCTTTTATTTTATACAAGAATAAACTAGTTGGTTTAGAAAATGTATTTTTGCAGTTCAAAAATTAAAATTATGTCCTTATTAACTCCCGATACTTTTATAAAAATTATTTCTTCCGAATTTGGATATCGCATCGAGCAAGTAAAAAACACGCTTGAATTGCTTTCGTCAGGTGCTACCATTCCTTTTATTTCCAGATATCGAAAAGAAGCCACAGGTCTTTTAGACGAAGTTGATATAGCAAAAATTCGCGACCGTCACAAACAACTCTTAGAACTCGAAAATCGACGAGAAACCATTTTGAAAAGTGTTGCCGAACAAGGATTTTTAACAAAAGAATTGGAGGAAAAATTTCATCAAGCTTCTACCCTATTTGAACTCGAAGACTTATACTTACCCTATAAACCAAAACGGAAAACAAAAGCATCTGTTGCAAAAGAAAAAGGATTAGAACCATTGGCGAAAATGATACTTATGCAACAAGCAATTATAGTAAAGGAAGTTGCCCAAAAATTTATCAATGCATCTAAAGGAGTTGAGGATATCGAATCCGCATTATCTGGAGCAAGAGATATCATAGCTGAATGGATTTCAGAAAATGAATATTGTCGGAGCAGGATTCGAAATCTATTTTTAAATGAAGGGATTATATCCAGTACTGTAATTAAAACAAAAAAAGAAGAAGCGGAGAAATATTCAGCATATTTCGACTTTAAAGAACCCATTAGTAAAAGTGCTTCGCATCGAATTTTAGCGATTTTTAGAGCCGAAAACGAAGGGTTTTTAAGGGTGCACCTAGAACCAGAAGAAGAAAAAGCTCTTGATATATTAAAACGTCAGTTTATAAAAGCCCGAAACGAATCCTCGAAAGAGGTTGAAAAAGCATTAACCGATTCGTATAAAAGGCTAATTGAACCTTCTATCGAAAACGAAGTTCGACAGATTTATAAGGAAAAAGCCGATAAAAAAGCCATTCAGGTATTTAGCGAAAATCTACGACAATTACTTCTCTCATCTCCGCTAGGAGAAAAAATTGTATTGGCAATCGACCCGGGTTTCAGAACTGGCTGTAAAGTAGTAGTTTTAAGCGCACAAGGCAAATTACTTCATAATGAAACCATTTATCCTCATCCACCAAAAAGCGAATACAATACATCAAAAACAAAAATTGCTCGATTAGTTTCTACCTATAAAGTGGAAGCAATTGCTATTGGAAACGGAACAGCTGGTAGAGAAACGGAACAATTTATTAAAACTATAGCTTTCGATCGAGAGGTAATTGCAGTTGTCGTTAACGAAAATGGTGCATCCGTTTATTCCGCTTCATCAATTGCCCGAGAGGAATTTCCAAATTACGATGTTACCGTTCGCGGAGCAGTATCAATTGGCAGAAGATTGATGGACCCATTAGCCGAATTAGTAAAAATTGACCCAAAATCAATTGGAGTTGGTCAATATCAGCACGATGTAGACCAAAACTTGCTTCAACAAAGTTTAACCGAAACGGTGGAAAGTTGTGTAAATAACGTTGGTGTTGAGTTAAATACTGCAAGTAAAGAGCTTTTATCGTATGTTTCGGGAATTGGACCTGCTTTAGCACAAAATATTATTGCTTTTAGAAATGAAAAAGGAGCATTTGTAAATCGAAAATCTTTATTAAAAGTACCCCGCTTTGGTGAAAAAGCATTTGAACAAGCTGCAGGATTTCTGCGAGTAAGAGAATCTGAAAACCCTCTAGATAAAAGTGCAGTTCATCCCGAAAGCTATCCTATTGTGGAACAAATGGCAAAATCGTGTAAATGCTCTATCGAAGATTTAATGAAAGAGGAAACACTAAGAGTTTCAATTCCAATCGAAAAATTTGTAACCGATAAAGTGGGTATGCCCACGCTCCGCGACATTTTAAATGAGTTAGCAAAACCGGGGTTAGACCCAAGAGTAAATTTTAAAATGTTTGAATTCGATCCAACCATAAAAACAATAAACGATGTAAAAGAAGGTATGACTTTAAGAGGCTTAGTAACAAACATTACTGCTTTTGGCGTTTTTGTTGACATTGGAATTCATGAAAACGGGTTTATCCACATAAGTCAATTAGCAGATCATTTTGTAAAAGACCCTAGCGAAATAGTAAAACTTAACCAAAAAGTATTAGTTAGAGTTTTAAATGTAGATATTGACCGAAAACGTATTGGATTAAGTTGCAAAAAATCAACCACTTAATATTTTTCGCTGAAACAAGAAAAACAAAAGAGCCTGTTTCCCCAAAGCAGGCTCTTGACTTCGACAACGCTTCACCCTAATTAAAAAAGCTAAAATGCAATAGCGAAAAACCGGTGAAATTAAATTTACTAATTACAATCACGATTTTGTTATAAAATTACGACGCCGTAGGTGTCGAATATTAATAACCCCGCATTTCATGCGGGGTTTGATGCTAAAAAGGATAAATGATTTTGGCGAAAAATTTGCTTTGATGTTGCAAATTTTATGACAAAATCGATACATTCAATATGGATTTTTAAAAAACCGATTCACCCATTTCGGTGAATCAAGCTTTCTATAAAATTGATTAATTGATGTTTGCAAAATGACTTAAAAAAAGTGTCGAAGTAAGGAAAAAGAATTGGTTTAAGCTGTAAAAAATACATCCTGTAAATCAGAATAAAAAACAAAAGAGCCTGCTTCCCCTAAGCAGGCTCTTTACCAAAAATAGCTGAACATTAATCAGCTAATATTATTATTTTATTTTTTAAAACCTCAACTACACCACCTTTAATTTCAATAAATTCTACTATATCGTTTTGGTTTTTAATTTTTACTTTACCTTTTTTAAGTGCAGCAATGATAGGTGCGTGGTTATTTAAAATTTCAAATGAACCGTCGATACCTGGCATTTGAACCAAATTTACCGTGCCACTATAAATAGTTTTTTCGGGTGAAATAATTTCGAGTTGCATATTTGAATCTCCTTAATTACTTAGCTTCGGCTAACATTTTCTTACCTTTTTCAATGGCTTCTTCAATAGTACCTACAAGGTTAAAAGCAGCTTCGGGATATTCATCTACTTCCCCATTCATAATCATATTGAAACCTTTTATGGTATCTTCAATTGGGACAAAAGCACCAGGTAAACCAGTAAATTGTTCCGCTACAAAAAATGGTTGCGACAAGAAACGTTGAACACGACGAGCACGATGAACCGCTAATTTATCTTCATCAGATAACTCGTCCATCCCTAAAATTGCAATGATATCTTGAAGTTCTTTATATCGTTGAAGTAATTCTTTTACATTTTGAGCTGTTCTATAATGCTCCTCTCCTACTACATCAGGACTTAAAATACGAGATGTTGAGTCGAGTGGATCAACCGCTGGATAAATACCTAATTCGGAAATTTTACGATTTAAAACCGTAGTGGCATCTAAGTGCGAGAAAGTAGTAGCAGGTGCAGGGTCGGTAAGGTCATCGGCAGGAACATAAATAGCTTGTACTGAGGTAATTGAGCCTCGTTTAGTAGAGGTAATACGTTCTTGCATGATACCCATTTCAGATGCTAATGTAGGTTGATAGCCAACAGCCGAAGGCATACGACCTAATAAAGCCGAAACTTCGGAACCTGCTTGAGTAAAACGGAAAATATTGTCAATAAAAAATAAAATATCACGACCACCCGATTGTTCATCACCATCGCGATAATACTCGGCTAAGGTTAATCCCGATAATGCCACACGAGCACGAGCACCAGGTGGCTCATTCATCTGTCCAAAAACTAAGGTAGCCTGAGATTTTGCAAGTTCTTCCTTGTCTACCAAGGATAAATCCCAATTACCAGCTTCCATACTTTTTTCAAACGCATCGCCATAGCGGATAACACCTGATTCTATCATTTCGCGAAGCAAATCATTACCTTCACGAGTACGCTCGCCAACACCAGCAAAAACCGACATTCCAGAATAATTTTTTGCAATATTATTAATCATTTCCATGATTAAAACGGTTTTACCAACCCCTGCTCCTCCAAACAAACCAATTTTGCCACCTTTCATGTATGGCTCAATTAAATCTATTACTTTGATACCTGTTAATAGCACCTCTTTGGATGTAGATAATGTATCAAAAGTTGGTGGGTCTCTGTGAATTGGATAACGAGTTTTGCTTTCTACTTGAGGCATTCCATCAATGGCTTTACCAATTACATTAAATAATCGTCCGTTGATATCACCAACAGGCATCGAAATTCCTTGCCCTGTTGCTATTACTTCCATCCCTCGCTCCAAACCGTCGGTTGAATCCATCGCAATTGTACGAACTGTACTTTCGCCAATGTCCTGTTGACATTCTAAAACCAATTCTTCTCCGTTAGGACGAGTAATTACTAAGGCGTCGTAGATATTAGGAAGGTTTTGACCTTCTTCAAACGAAACATCTACAACTGCTCCAATGATTTGAGATATTTTCCCTTTACTTTGTTTCGACATAGATTTGATAATTTAAACAAATTTAAGTGCCAAAGTAAATCATTTTATTCTGAAAAAACAAAATTGTTGAAACTATTTTTTACTTTTGAATGATTTTTTTATTCATTTGTTTCTAATAATTCCCTCAATCATTTATGACCAAGCCAACTTTTTTTTCTATAGAAGATTTTAAAACTCTGTACAATAAAGATTTAACAATTTCAGGCACCATTATTCATGGTCAAAAGATTGGAAGAAAAATAAATTTCCCAACGGCTAATATTGAAGTAGATAATTTTAATCTTTTGCCTAATCATGGAGTTTATGCAGTAATTGTTAAAATTCAAGAAAAACAATATTATGGCATGATTAACGTTGGAAATAAACCCACGTTTAACTCCAATAAAATGAGCTTCGAAGTCCATATTTTAAATTTTAATGAAGATATTTATAATGAAAAGATTGAAGTTCACTTTGTGAAATTTCTTAGAAATCAATTAAAATTTGAATCCATTGAAGAACTTAAAAATCAACTAGATAAAGACAAAAATGAAACAATGAAGGTTTTTAAAATTACTAAATAAAATAATTTTCTCATGAAACTTAACTCTATATTTTTTTCAATCATTTTAATTAACGTACTCTTAATTTCAAATTGTTTCTCGCAAGTTATTGACATGGACACTTTGCTTTCAAAAAAGATTTATACATCCATCGAAGAAGCATTAAAAAACCCAAAACAAGTTTATCGTTTGCATTTAAAAAAGAAAAAACTTACAAAAATTCCTGATGAAATATACTCATTCACCAATTTAAACGAACTTGTTTTAAGCAAAAATAAAATAACAGCTATACCTGCTCGAATTGAAGAATTCCAATATTTACAAATTTTAGATGTATCGCAAAATAAAATTTACACATTACCTGACGAAATTGGTCATCTAAGCAACTTACGAAAACTTATTTTAAACAGGAATGAGGTTTCCTTTTTCCCTCAAGGAATTGGCGAATTAAGTAAATTGGAATTTATTGATTTATGGAGTAATACTATCGTGGAATTTCCTCCCGAAATTGCGAAATTAGCTCCTACTTTAAAAGAAATCGACATGCGTGTAATTTACATGACCGAATTACACCAATATAATATTAAAGAACTGCTTCCGAAAACTAAAATTCAATTTTCGAGGTCGTGTAATTGTAATTAAATAATATTGTACTATAAATACAACGGTTGCGGCTTGGCACAGTTGCGGTTTTTGAAACAATTCACTGTCAAATCGATACAAAGTTAATTAAAAGTACTGAACTTTCAAATTACTTTCTAACCCGCAATTGTGCTAAGCCTTGCTGTTATAAGCATACTCATTCTTATGTAATAGTCATACAGTTTTCAAATCTTGGGATTACAAAACGAATTAATGATAATATGAATTTTAAGGACTCAATGCCATAATGAACAAAAGTCTGGTTATAGTATTATAATTCTTTTTGATTGCCTACTTGAGTTCTCTTTTTCACCAATAAGAAGATTTACTTCATATTCACCTTCAACTAAATAAACATGCTTTACATTTTCTTCGCCATTTGTGTTTATTTTAACTCCATCACCAAAACTCCATAAAGAAAATTTACTTTCCCCATCATAATCAGAACAGTTAGTGAATGTTAATGTATCGCCAATATTTGCCGTAGTTTTATCAACAGTGAAACAAGCCTTATATTTAGGCTTACGGCATCCGCATAGAGTAATTCCAAGTATCATAATAATTAAGGTTATTTGAGTTAATAATTTCATTTTAATACAATTTTAAAAGTATGTAACAAAAGGAGATTGTCTTATTAAACAACATTGAAATGATGTTAAATTATGAGCAGTTAAACTAAATCGTCCAAACATTATATTATTAGGGTCTCTACTGTGTCCTAATAGACCTAATAAATGTCCCATTTCGTGTGCCATGATTGTATCATCAAAGTTAGCACCTTCATCAACTCTGCACCAATTATCACCTGGGTATGAGCAGCCATCAGCACCAACAATATCATCAACAAAAAATACGGTTACTTGATTACAACACCAACAAGCAGTTTTAGAGAACCAAGTATGCCAAAAAAGAAAAATACCCGAAGGTTGACAATTTGTTGTTGTAAGATATTCGGAATTAACTATATATTCAATGCCAAGAATCTTCATATCAATATTACAAATACCATAAGATTTAACAGCTCTTTCAATGCTTAGTCTTATGGCTTCTGGTGTAACTCTTGTATTTCCTAATTCATCAGTCAATACTTTTATGCAAATCTTTAATTTTTTAGATGGACTTAATTTTAATAAACAAAGCAAAAATTCTGGAATGCCTATAATGAAATTCAATAAGATACAGATTATTCTTGTTAAATAGCTAATAATGTAAGAGAAATGAGTAATATATGTTATTATTGATCGAACAATAGTATTACATATATAATCCCATATTGTTTGAGTGACAGTTATTACAGTTGTTACCCATTTACATAGCTTATTAAAAGGCCATGGAAGCCAACCACATATTTGGTTTAAAACTGTATTAATGGTTGTTATGATTGTGCTGACCCAATTACATACAGTAGTAATAATTTGTAGAATAATTGGAATTAATATTTGTTGGATAATAAAATAAGGCAAAAGCAATATTGTGCAGATAATCATATATAAAAAATTATGGTTTATATTAAATAAACATTCAAAGATAAGAAATATTATTATTCAAACAAAAAACATTTCTGAAAAACTTTAAATTCGAGATTTTTCTTTAATTTTGTCATAAATCAAAAAATTGTAAATTAACAAAAATGTTATGAATGAAAAAAAATGTTGTGGACAAATAATTGACATTCAAAAACTTGGCACTTGTCGTTATTGTTTGATTTTATCGATAATATTGACTATCTTATTTTGGTCAGCTTATTACTTTGTTTCAAAATCTTATTCATTTAATCTTTTGTCTTTAGTTCTATTGATTTTTTCCTGTCTTTTTTCGTTACTATTATTAGCACATTTCATTGCTTTCTTTTCAAAGAAAAAATAAGCTTGACTTATGCCATTTAATTGTCTACTGTTTACTTGAGTTGCTTACAACTTGTTTATAAATTTACTCGTCTAATAAAATCATGAAAATAAAATACTACATACTTATATTGATATTTTGGGCGAATAGTGTAATAACTTTATACGCTCAAATAACTACGTACAATTTATACCAAACCGACTTTTCATCAAATACAGGCTGGAATTTAGGAAGCAGAACCAATAAATGGGTTATAAACAGTCAATATACCTGTGCGGGAACGCTTACCTCCAACACACCAAATAATGGTGGAGGCGCATATTTACACGTTTTTAGTGAATCATCGCTACCCACCTATGGCGGAACTTGTGCTTGCTATAACCCAACTTCATCAAGCGAAACAATTTATGCAAATTTCACTACCGCTGTTAATACTATTGGTTTCGACTCTGTAACGGTTAGTTTCGACTGGATTTGCAAAGGAAACTCTAATAATTATGGGTTTGTTCAATTAAGTAATGATGGAGGACAAACTTTTTCCACCATTACATTGCCTCGTTCTCAATACAACAACCAAACATCGTGGACTTCTATCACTATAAATTCTTCAAATGCTCCCCTGCTTTTAAATAATCCTTCTTTATTAATTCGATTTGGTTTTACATCGGGAAGCACTCGCGACAATCCAGGATTTGGAATTGACAATCTAAAAATTAAAGGATTTAATACCAATCCATTATTCCGTTCACAAGTGGTTTCGGTTACCAACGAGTTATGTAGCAGTACAAATTCGGGGGATGCCAGAGTTTTAGCTACAGGAGGAACTCGTCCATACAGCTATCAATGGTTTACTAGTCCTGGAAACACCGCTGTTGGAACAAACGACTCAGTTGTCAGCAATTTAGCACCTGGCAATTATTATGTAATTGCTACAGATGCAAATGGAACATCAATAACCCGAAATTTCGCCATTCAAAGTATATATCCTTCTCCAACGATAACTGCTGGAGCAAACGATACCATTTGCTTGGGACAAACCTCTCAGTTAACTGCATCGGGTGGAGTTTACTATTCATGGCAACCAAGCTCGGCAATTTCGGGTTCAGCAATAATCTCTAATCCAACAGCACTTCCAACTACTACAACGGATTATATTGTTACCGCCAAAGCTCCAGTTGCCGACCAAATTGTTAATGGAAATTTCTCGGCAGGAAACACTGGTTTTTTTAGTGAATACAATTTCTTTGCAACATACTCGGGTGGACCAGGAACCATGAACGATGGAAATTATGCCATTTCAAATTGCCCAAGCGATGCCAACTCATCATGGTGGGCTTGTAATGGTCAAGACCATACCGGTGGTGCAGGGAATATGTTAATTGTAAATGGAGCAAGTACTGCTGGGGTTAGTGTTTGGTGCCAAACAGTTGATGTAAGCCCAACTACCGATTATGCTTTTTCAACATGGTTATCCACCATGCACCCGCAAAATCCCGCAAAACTTCAATTTTCAATTAATGGACAACTTTTAGGGAGTGTTTTTAATGCTACTGCTACTACCTGTCAATGGAATCAGTTTTACGAAATTTGGAACTCACAACATAACACTATTGCTACTATTTGTATTGTAAATCAAAACACGGCTGTTAGCGGGAACGATTTTGCTTTAGATGACATTTCTTTTTCACCACTCTGCCCGGGACATGATACTACTCGAGTTGTAATAAGTCAACCTACAGCTTTTGCCGGAAATGATACTACCAGCTGTAGTGCATCAAGTATTACACTCACTGCCAGCGGAGGTACATCATATACGTGGAATACATCGCCTGTTACACACTCACAGCAAGTTACGGTTTCGCCTAGTGGTGCTACTTCTTATAGTGTTACTGTTTCGGACAATTATGGTTGTACCGACACCGATGATGTTACTGTTACAATTGGCTCATTCCCAACTGTAAATTTAGGCAACGACACTGTTTTATGTCCTAATGCAAGCATTACATTAAATGCCACACATCCGTTAGCAACGGCTTATTTGTGGCAAGATAACTCAAGCAACCCCACATATACTGTTACACAAAGTGGATGGTATAAAGTAAGTGTTTCTAACAATTGTGGAACAGTAATCGATTCCATTTTAGTTAGTATTCAAACACCACAAAATTTACAAATTGATGGACCAGCACAAGCCTGCGATGGAAATAGTGTGTCGCTAACTGCCAGCAATGGGTTTCAATCGTATGCTTGGTCAAATGCTCAAAACACACAACAAATTACTGTTCAATTGCAAGGCAATTATACTGTTACTGTAACAGATATTGCTGGATGCACTTACTCTACTTCTCATCAACTAAATTTTTATCCCAATCCAACCATCGATTTTAATGATGTTTTAATTTGTGATGCACAAAGTTATACTATTAATGGTCCTGCGAATATGACGCTATATAACTGGTCGAATGGTTCCACCCTGAGTTCCATAAACATTAATAATAGTGATATATACTATTTGAGCGTAACCGACCAAAACAACTGCTCCAATAACGATAGTATTAGAGTAACTTTTGGTACAATTCCAAACATCACATTAGGAAATGACACTACATTTTGTCATGATGATTTTTCACTAATACTTACTCCTGGTAATCAATATTCGGGTTACACTTGGAGTAACAATAGTACCAATTTAAGCATCACGGTAACAACTGCTGGAACCTATTCGGTTACTGTTTCTCAACAAAGTGGCTGTACTGCAACTGCAACAATAATTGTGTCAGTTACTCCCGTTAATTCAATTTATTTAGGCGAAGACATTAACTTATGTGGCTTACCATCAGCCGAAATTAATGCCGGTAATAATATTGGAAATTATCCTTATTTATGGAGTAATGGAGCCACTTCAAACATCATTACAATTTCTAATCCCGATACATATTGGGTAAGGTACGGAACTGAAAATTGCATAGAAACCGACACAATCGTCGTTTTTGGATGCCCTGAAATTACAATTCCTAATGTTTTTACACCAAATGGCGATGGGTTTAACGATTGTTTTATACCCGATGCAACCAGTATCGCTAATTTTACTATGATAATTTTTAACCGCTGGGGCACTCCAATATTTGAAACAAACGATTACATGATTGGATGGGACGGTAAAGTGGATGGCAAAGAAGTTCCGGATGGTGTTTATTATTGGATAATCCACTATGCCGAAAAATTCAAAGAAGCTGATGTTAAAACCCAATCTGGATCCGTTACGATAATTCGATAATACTTCAAAATTAAACATCATTTTTTTAATAAAATAATTTTCAGCATCACGCAACTACTGAATGTTAAATATTATATCTTTGCTTAAAATATATTATTAATATTGTTTAATCCCATTTATTATAAGTAATTTATGAAAAAACTTAAAGAAATTTACCGTTTTCTAAATCCAAA
>CAZFPO010000036.1:0-23467 GCA_964521105.1 uncultured Lentimicrobiaceae bacterium
CGATATAAGATTATAAGAATACTCCTAAAAGTTGCATTTACTAATTGAACTTACGGATTTTAAAAAACCAATTCACCCATTTCGGAGCATCAAGTATTCTGAAATATTGATGTTTCTGATATGATTTTAAAAAAAAGAGTTGAAGTTATGAGAGATTATACTTCAAAAGAATAAGCTTTTTATTTGTTGTAGTCCGTGTCCTAAGTCGGAGACTTAGGACAGCGGTATTATATCCCCAAAAATTAATGTTTAATTCCCAAATCGTCAAATATTTTATTTCGATTGTCATTATTTTCTATTTCAAAACCATATTTTTTAGCAAAACCATTTTGGAAATCAATAAATTTTGAATCCGCTGCATTTTTTTCCGTAAGGATTTCATCATATAATTTATTACATTCATCTAAGTCTTCTTGTGTCATTTTTTCGCCTTTTTCTAAAATAGAAATAATGTTGACCCATTTTGTATCACAAAGCAATTCTACTGTTTTGTAATAGTCGATAGCTATGTTTTTGTAATCCGATGAATTGTCAAAATCAGCTAAGTTTTTTACTTCTTCACTAGATGTTTTTAATTGGGTTTTAATTAAAACAAGTTGTTCATTCATTAATTTTAAAGTACTTGGGTCATAGGTGTTAACATCGTATTTATCCCAATTTTCATCCAAATTATTGTATAAATCATCAACATCTTCGGTTGGTTCAATTATCGATTCATTATACTTTAAAGCATCTTTAGGACTAGTTGAATTACACGAAGTAAATCCTATAATAATTAGGATAAAAAAAACAGGAATAAGCTTTTTCATAATTTTAAAATTAAATAAATAATTAAGTAATAACAATGGTTTCTTTACAAAGATAGAAAATAAATCACAAATATTTTAATGATTAGGTTTAAATTCATTAATTATTTTTTATTAATTTTACGAAAAAACAACATTATGTTACAAGAAAATATTGATTTTATCGTAATCAAACGAGCTGGAATGTTCGATGGTAGTCGTTTAAAACAATTGGCAGGAAACTTAATCGTTACAAAAAATTGTGTTATATACAATGTTGTCGAAAACATCGATGTAATGGGAAAAGTTACAAATGCTATGGGGTCAAAACACGAAGATGATTACAGGCTGGACGCGTCTGGCGAAGCTAGGAATATTACAGATGCTGTTCACAACGTAAAAGTTGCAACAAAAGACCTAAAAGCGAGTTGGTCGGATGCAAAGGATGATTTTGCAAAATTGAAAATCTTTGGGAAAGCAGCAGATATAGTTAGGCAAATTGCAAAGGAGTGTGATTCTGTGAGTGAATTTGAAAAACTTGTAATTGAAATGTATTCCGAAAACCCTAAAAGTTTTGTAATTCCATTGGGAGATGTTAAAAAAGTAAAAGCTGGCTTTTTTTCGGGTTTGCAATTGCATTTGCAAGATGGAACGGTAAAAAAGTTTGGACCACACGGTAGATCAAAAGTTAAAAAAATGATAGGAATTTAATTTTTTAGTATGAACAATCAAAATAAAACCTTTCGTAATATCGATTTGATATTTTCGGCAATATTTGCATTTCAGCTCATGGTTTTTATCATTCTTATGATTCAAACTTCAGACAGTAAAGGATTTAAAGCGTTGGTTGGATTTGTTGGAATTCCAATGGCTGTAACCTCCGTTGTAATGGGAATGGTAAAAAAAACAGATGAAGAGCAAAACACAAAAATAAATTGGTATAAAATTATTACTCTTTTATCATTAATTTATGTGGTAATAAATTTCTTTTATCTGTTTTATTCTAATTATAAACAGTTTCATTTACTATACGAAGCCTCGGTTCTACCGGGTTCAATTGCGTTATTAAGCAGTTTACTTGGTGGTATTGTGGTTGGAACTCGAGTTACAATAGTTAATCCCGCAAAAGAGGGTGCCGGATTTACAATTGCTAGAATTGTTTTAATTATTTTATTCCTCATTATTTTTGTTAAAATATACTATCCCACTTTAATATATTTAATCGCGGTTTTTACTAATAACAAAGACCTGTTTACTTCGCTAAATTTTAATAGTTTTAACAGTAGCTTATTAAGAAACGTTGGAAACATCTATGAGTGGCATCTTAATTTTATAGTTGCAGCCTTTGTTCAGTATAGCTTTTATCACAAATTTTGGTGGAAGGGTAGTATTAGTAATGCAAATAAAAAATCCGATGAGAATTATTAAATATCTATGTTTATCTTGTTTCATAGGTGTATTTATATTTACTCTTCATGGTGCAAAAATCAAAGGTAAAGTTTTATCGGTAGTAGTTTCGTATGATTCTTCTCGGGTTTCGGGTGGTTTTGTTTTCCCTGGTTCAAAAATTCCGTTAACAATTAAAATTCATACCAAAAAGAATGACTACTCTTTTTCGGGCAAAGAATGGAACGATTTAAAAATGGAGATGGAGCTTACCAATGCAGCATTTACCGATGGAGTATTATGTATCACTAAAGATGCCAAAGCCCTAAACGAAAAAGGGGTTCTGGCAAAGTTTAGATATAAAAACAAAATGGAATTAGAGCAAGTGTTAGTTTTTAAATTTAATTTAAAAGAGAGTGCAAAATCGATAGAATTAAAGACAAATACAAATAAATTTATTCATTTAGGGGAAGAATTTAACGTTGAAAGTAGCTTAATTTTTAAAGATGGAAGCAAAATTTCCGAGTATGATTCTCCAAATTTGCTTCAGTATAAAGTTTATGGGGGTGTATACGAAAAGGGTAAGTTTAGAGTAAGTAATGATGCAAAAGTTCTATTTATAAACGAACATTTTGTTACTGTATTAGCTTTTTTACCCGACAATCCTGAAATTAATGCTCAAATAAAAATACCCGTTCGATACGATAAAGGATTTTTGTTTAACAAAATGGCGGGTAAAGTTGGTTTAAGTGGTGAAGATGGTCGTTCGTATAAACCTTACGGTCTTATTCGCCCTCGCGATGGAGAGTCAGGGGGCGATGGCACATCGGGAAATACAGGTGGAAATGGAACAAACCTCGAGGTTTACATTAAATCATCATGGGATAACACATTAAAGGATACCATATTAAAAATTAAAATTATTGGAAATAACGAAACATTGAACTATGCTTTGGATGTTCGTAGTGGCTCATTAATAATTGATGTGTCTGGCGGAAAAGGTGGTAATGGCGGAAAAGGTGGCAATGGAAGATATGGTAAAGATGCTAAAGAGAATACTGAAAAGCCTGAAAAGTAGAAAGAAGCAGGAAATGGTGGCGATGGGGGAAATGGAGGAAGTGCCGGTAATGGAGGAAATGGAGGAGGAGTTGTTCTTCACATTGATCCTTCGGCAGAATCGTATATTTATTTAGTGAAAATAATTCAAAATGGAGGATTGGCTGGCAGTCCAGGTTCGGGAGGACAAGGTGGAAAAGGAGGCTCCGGTTCAGGGCTTTTGAACAATGGAAGTATTCCTGCTGGAAAAGATGGAGCCGATGGAAAACCCGGAAATACTGCATCCGATGGTAATCAAGGGAAATTTATCCTAATAAAAGAACCTGTTTCTTTAGATTATTAACCGTGGTAAGAAAAATTTGTATTTTTCCAAAACCAATTTCCAATTGAATAATATTCAATATTTTTTCTTCCGTTTCTATTTTTGTAGATTAATGCTTTTACAAATTTCTACAAATTGTTGCACATTAAGTTGCTCTGGTCGATTTGATAAATATTTTTCATCTACATTACTAATGTCAACTGAAAGAGGTTTTATGGAGTTCCTGATGGTTTTTCGGCGTTGATTAAAGGTTGTTTTAACTACTTGAAAAAACAGTTTTTCATCGCAGTCGAGTGTGAAATTTTCCTTTCGAGTGAGTTTAATCACTCCCGATTGAACATTTGGAGGTGGTGAAAAAACATCGGGCGAAACCGAAAATAAATAGGTAATGTTGTACCAAGCTTGAAGTAAAACACTTAAAATGCCGTATTCTTTAGAACCACTTGGTGAGGAAATTCGCTGAGCTACTTCTTTTTGAAACATTCCAACCACTTCAACTACCTGATTTTTATTTTCGAGTACTTTAAAGAGGATTTGACTTGAAATATTATATGGGAAATTGCCAATTATTGCCAATTCTCCAGAATATATTTCGTTTAAATTTAGTTTTAAAAAATCGCCCTCAATAATATTTAATGTTGGATATTTTTGTCGTAAAAACAGTACCGATTCATTATCAATTTCCGAAACTTTATAATTGGGGAAATGGGGCAACATAAATTGTGTTAGTACTCCCATTCCAGGTCCAATTTCTATAGTGTTACGCGATTTTACGGATAACGAATCCACAATTTTTTTAGCAATATTTTGGTCAGTTAAAAAATGTTGACCAAGATGTTTTTTAGCTCTAACAGATGAAATCATAGGTTAATTGTTTGTTGGGTCATTGGGAGTGTCGCCACGTAATAGTCGAAATCGTTTTCGGGCTTCATGGCTCAATAAACTACCTGGAAAAGTGGTGATAAGTTCTTTGTACAACTCCATTGCTTTGTTTTTATCGTTTAAGTAATATTGTTGAATTTCGGCTCTAAAAAACAAGGCATCATCGGTATATAGCTCTTCGGGGTATAGGCTTATCATTTGGTTTAACAGGCTATCTGCAATAGCGTATTGATTTCTTCTGACAAATATTTGAGCTTTTTTAAATAGCACTTCATCAAAAAGGGAATTATATAATCCAAGTTTATAAATTGAATCAAGTGTAATTAAGGCTTCGTCATCTCGATTTTTGAATAGCAATAAGTCGGCTTTAGCGTAGTATTGTAACGCTAAATTAAGCGAATCATCTTCGTCAATATTATCTTCAATTGTAAAATACAATTGCATGGCATCGTTAGCAATAAATTTTGTAGTAGCAGCTCTTAAAATATCAAGCTGAGCTTTAGCCCATTCAAATTCGCCAATATAAAATGATAGTTTTGCATTTTTAAGTTTTGCTGTTTGTCCAAGTGTATCGTTTGGAAAATCTTTTTCAACTTGTGTATATAGTAAAACGGCATCCCATATCTCATTATTGAACAATAAAATATCTGCTAATTCAATTTTTGCAGTTCCTTTTTCGCGTAGAATTAAACCAGGGTATGATATTAGACTGTCTAACAATTTAATGGCAATTTTATCCTGATTTAAATAAAATGCATTAATGTATGCCTGATTTCGAATTAACTCAGAAATACCAGGGTTAAATCCTATGTCGTTTATTGTTTTTGAATATTCCTTATCAATTTGTTTTACTTCGGTTAGATTAATAGGATAGGATTGAATAGTTTTTAAAAATTTCACTTTCAGGATTTCAATTTGAGCCAATACATATAAATTATTATTTACTCCTTTTGATAAAATATATTGATAGGCATTTATTGCATCGTCCCATTTTTTGTTTTCGGCACAGATTTTAGCTATATCAAAAACTCTATCTCCATTTTCTTTAAAACGTTTATCAATTGCTTTTGCTTGCATTAAGGCAGTTTCAAAATCTAAGTTTTGGATTGAAAGCCACATTAAAAGCAACGAATAGGATAATTTGTCGGGATATTTTTGGGTTTGTTTTAATGTTGAGGTTCTAATAATTTCATAAATTTTACCTTCTTCATCTTTTAATAAAAGGGCTTGTAGCCGATTTTGAACGGTAAATAAATCCTGAATATTTTGATCGATAAGATTAAAATACTCTTGTAAAGCAAGTTCATATTTTCCCATCAATTCGTAAATTGATGTAATTTCGAAAGTAAATAAAGTATTGGATTGTAAAATTTTTCGACCGTTTTGATAGGCTTGAATCGCATATTCGTACTGACGCCGACTTAAAAAAGAGTTTGCTAAATCGGTAATATAAAAAGGCTCGGCAGGAATGTTTTTAATAGCGTCCTCGTATTCGCGTATCGACTTTGATGTTTGGCTTGAGTTTTCGTAAACATATCCTAAATCGACTTTGTAGCGGGGTAAATTGGGGAAGCGTTTAATTTGTTTTTTAACTAATTTTTCGGCATTTTTAAAATCTTTTAGCTCAATGTACGATTGTAATAAGTAGGAGTAATAGTAAGAGTCGGGTCGATTTTCGTAAAGTTTTTCAAATAGTTCTGAAGCTTTTTCAAATTCTCGGTTGTTGTAATATTGAACCGCAATTTGTTCATCAGAATTTTGAGAAAAAATGAAGGGTTGAGAAAAAAGAAATATTAAGGATAAAAATAGTTGTGCAACAAAACGTGTCATAAACAAAATTATTTATTTGTTTCGCTTTGCAGCAGGCTTTTTTGATTGATAAACGGGTATTAGTTGACTGATTTTGGGGGATAAGGAATCGAATATCTCAACTTGCGATTTTATCATGTTAAAGTAAGTGTTTGAGGTTTCAATAATTTTTTCACACTCATTTGTTTCAATGGTAAAATATTTTTGTAATTCCTCTTTTCGCATCGAATGAGACTTCATGTCTTCTTTTAAGCTAGTTAACTGATGTATTTGAAAATTAATATCATCAATTATTCTTTTCAATTTTTTATCATGACGGCGAAAAGGTTTTTGAACATTAATAAAATTATTAATCATTGCAAAATTTGAATCGGGTTTCGAAAAGTTGTATATTGAATCGATAGTTGTATATAATTTTTTAAAGGTGTCGTTTTTAGCTGAAATTTTTTCAACCGAATACACATTTAACCGTTCAATGTTTTTATTTAAAACAGTTACCATTGAGTCAATTTGAGATATTTCTTCCGAGAATGAAGGTCCACATGATGAAATAAAAAAGGAGACAATCATCAACAAAAAGGCATAAGGGATAATTTTGTTTTTTTTCATGACGTAAAATTTTAATTAATGATGTTAAAACCTGTATATTTTTGAAGAACTTCCGGTATAATAATTCCCTCTGGGGTTTGATTGTTTTCTAATATTGAGGCTAAAATTCGTGGGAGGGCTAATGCACTTCCGTTTAACGAATGGGCTAATTGTGTTTTGCCTTCTTTATCTTTATATCTAAGTTTTAAACGGTTTGTTTGAAATGTTTCGAAATTTGAAACCGAACTAACTTCAAGCCACCGTTGTTGTCCTTTTGAAAAAACTTCCATGTCGTAAGTCATTGCCGAAGTAAAACTGATATCGCCACCACATAATCGTAAAATTCTAAATGGTAAATTTAGCTCTTTTATAATTGAAGCCACATAGTTTTTCATTTCTTCAAGTGTTGCATACGAATCTTCGGGTTTTGTAATTTGTACGATTTCTACTTTGTCAAACTGGTGCAATCGGTTAAGCCCACGTACATCTTTACCGTACGAACCAGCTTCTCTGCGAAAACAGGCTGAATAGGCACAGTTTTTTAATGGAAGCTCATCGGCTTTTAAAATCACATCACGGTAAATATTTGTAACGGGTACTTCGGCAGTTGGAATTAAATATAAATTGTCGGTTTGTGCATGATACATTTGTCCCTCTTTGTCGGGCAGTTGACCTGTTGCATAAGCCGATGCTTCATTAACCAAATAAGGTACTTGAACTTCTAAGTAGCCACATTCTGAAGCTTTATCTAAAAAATACTGAATTAATGCTCGTTGAAGTTTTGCTCCTTTGCCCTTGTACACAGGAAAACCGGCTCCGGTAATTTTACTGCCTAAATCGAAGTCGATAATATCGTATTTTTGAGTGAGTTCCCAATGTGGAAGAAGTTTATCGTTGGTGGTTAAATCGCCAAATTGAGTTACAATTTCGTTGTCTTCGGCTGTTTTGCCTGGTTTTACCAACTGATGAGGAATGTTTGGCAACACCACGATAAGCGATTGTTGTTCCTCTTCGAGTTTTGCTAGATAGACACTAAGATTTTTTGATTCTTCTTTTAAAACGGCTGTTTTTTCTTTTAGCGGAAGTGCTAAATCTTGTTTTCCCTCTTTAAAAAGCTGACCTGTTTCTTTAGCCAGTTTATTAAGTTCACTTTGAATATCTTCGGTTTGTTTTTGGAGGGCACGACGTTTTATATCAATGTCTAAAATTTGAGCTACGATAGTTTCGGCATTAAAATTTTTGACTTTTAGTTGTTCAATCACAAAATTGGATTGTTCGCGAATGAGTTGAATTTGAAGCATTAGTTTTTTTATTGCAAAAATATAGAAAACTACTATTCGTTTTTTGTTTTTAACACGAATTAATTGAAAAGCGCTTTCTTTAATCCAAAAAAAACAAATAATAAAGTCTATTCTTTTTATAAATTATAAAGAATATTGATTTTTGAGATTTTAAGCGTTTCTTTAACTCAGTATCAGCGACAGCATTACTGAAACGTTTTTTCAAACTTCTATTGAATATTTCGGGTTGAAAAAATATCATTAATGCAAAATTGGTTTTATAATCAATAATGTTATTAAATTTGCATTCTTATATTAAAATTTTGGTTTTTATAAAATGCAAGAAGATAAATTTCCACTATTAAATACTATACATACTCCTGCCGATTTGAAAAAGTTGACTATAAACCAACTTGACGATGTTTGTAAGGAGCTACGACAATATATTATTGAAGTAATAAGCCATAATCCAGGACATTTGGGAGCTAGTTTAGGTACCGTTGAGTTAACCGTTGCTATTCATTATGTTTTTGATGTGCCCAATGATAAACTAATTTGGGATGTTGGGCATCAGGCTTATGGACATAAAATATTAACTCGCCGAAAAGATAAGTTTCACACAATTAGGAGTTACAAAGGTATTAGTGGATTTCCAAAAATAAGCGAAAGTGAATACGATTCGTTTGGAACCGGACACTCATCAACATCCATTTCGGCAGCCTTGGGAATGGCAATAGCAGCTAAACTTAGCAACAATACCAAACGTAGTCATATAGCAGTTATAGGAGATGGCTCAATGACTGCAGGAATGGCTTTTGAAGCGATGAATCATGCAGGCGATACCGATGCAAATATTTTGGTTATTTTAAATGACAATGGAATTGCAATTGATAAAAGTGTGGGTGCAATTGATAGATATTTAACCGATATTTCGACCTCTAAAAAATACAATGCTCTAAAAGATAAGGTTTGGAATTTGCTTTCGCGAAATAATAAATATGGACATGCAACCCGAAAATTAATTCAACAAATTGAAAATGGAATAAAGGGTTCGCTTTTAAGTGGAAGTAATTTATTTGAATCGTTTAATTTTAGATACTTTGGTCCCACAAATGGGCATGACGTTGTTCGACTTGTGAGACTATTAAAAGATTTAAAAAACATTAAAGGTCCAAAACTTTTGCATATTCATACCCAAAAAGGGAAGGGATTAAGTTATGCTGAAGCTGACCAAACGCTTTTTCATGCACCCGGAAAGTTTAATCCCGAAACGGGTGAATTAATTTCAACATCATGTGCCGATGATCCACCACGATATCAAGATGTGTTTGGAAAAACCTTGGTTTCGTTAGCTTATCGAAATCCGAAAATTATTGGAATTACTCCAGCAATGGGAACCGGATGTTCGTTAGATGTTATGATGCAAAAAATTCCCGAACGAGCATTTGATGTGGGTATTGCCGAACAGCATGCGGTTACTTTTGCAGCGGGTTTAGCCACAGATGGTTTTATTCCGTTTTGCAATATTTATTCTTCTTTTTTGCAGCGGTCGTTCGATCAAATTGTCCATGATGTAGCTATTCAAAATCTACCTGTAATATTTTGTGTCGACCGTGGTGGTTTGGTTGGCGAAGACGGTGCTACGCATCATGGCATATACGATATTGCTTTTTTAAGGTCAATACCAAACTTAATTATTTCTTCACCAATGAATGAATTTGAATTGCGAAATTTAATGTTCACGGCTCAACTAAATCCAATTCATCCATTTATTATTCGATACCCCAGAGGCAAAGGAACTACTCCTGCCTGGAGAAATAAAATGGAAGAAATCCCTATTGGTAAAGGTCGATTAATTACTAAAGGGAATAAAGTAGCAATACTTTCGTACGGTCCACTGGGCAATAATATTCAAAAGGCAATTCAAATTTTAGATTATATGGGAATTAAACCCTCTCATTACGATATGCGTTTTGTAAAACCGTTAGATGTTGAATTATTACACGAAATTGTGTTAGATCACAAAAATTTAATTACTATTGAAGATGGAGCTAAAATGGGTGGCTTTGGTTCAGCAATATCCGAATTTTTATCGGAAAATAATTACAAAAATAAATTACAAATTATTGGAATCCCTGATGTAATTATTGAACATGGCTCGGTTGATATGCTATATAAAGAATGTGGTTTTGATGTTGACTCGTTGGTTGAAACAATAAAAAAAGTATGGAATGAATAAGTCAACCGTAATTGAAATCATGTCGCCGGTTGGGTCTTTTGAATCGCTACATGCGGCTATTCAAGGTGGAGCAAATTCGGTTTATTTTGGTGTGGGTAATTTAAATATGAGGTCGAGGTCGTCGGCAAATTTTACCATTGATGACTTGAAAACAATTACCGAAATTTGTAAAGAGAATAACATAAAAAGCTATTTAACATTAAATACTATAATTTACGATAACGAACTGGAAGAGATGAAATTAGTTGCAAATGCTGCAAAAAAAAGTGGTATAAGTGCAGTTATTGCTTCTGATACGGCGGTTTTACAGTATTTAAAAGAGATAAATCAAGAAATTCATCTATCTACTCAATGTAATATCACTAATATTGAAGCGGTTAGGTTTTATTCAAACTATGCCGATGTAATGGTTACAGCTCGAGAATTATCATTGGAGCAAGTTGGAAAAATTACCCATCAAATAAAAGAGGAAAACATTTGCGGTCCTTCGGGGAAACAAGTGCAAATAGAAATTTTTGTTCACGGGGCACTTTGTATGGCTGTCTCGGGTAAGTGTTATATAAGCCTTGATAATTTTGGATATTCGGCTAATAGAGGTGCCTGTTTGCAACCTTGCCGAAGGTCGTATCATGTTAAAGATTACGACAATGAAACGGAATTAATGGTTGACAATAAATACATCATGTCGCCCAAAGATTTGTGTACTATTGGATTTATAGATAAAATAATTAAAGCAGGGGTAAGTGTTTTTAAAATTGAAGGACGAGGACGCTCCGCCGAATATGTGAAAACGGTAACACAATGTTATCGCGAAGCGGCTGATAGTGTTATTGATGGGTCGTATTCTGCCGATAAAATTGAAATTTGGATGCAGAAATTATCAAAAGTTTATAATCGTGGTTTTTGGGATGGTTATTATTTGGGCAAAAAAGTGGGTGAATGGACAACTAAATATGGTTCTGTTGCAACGCACAAAAAAAAATACATTGGGTATGTAAATAATTATTTTTCAAAGTTAAATGTAGCTGAAATTAAAATTGAAGCATTTGATTTAACAATAGGTGATAAAATTATTATTAATGGACCAACAACAGGAGTATACGAAGACGAATTAAAAGAAATTAGAGTAAACTTATTACCTGTAAATAGTGCATCAAAAGGCGATATGTGTTCAATACCCATCAATCAAAAAGTACGTAGAAACGATAAACTTTATATTTGGGTCGAAAACAATGATTCAGAAGAGTAATTATAAAAGACCTAAATCGAGTTTTGCTGCTTCGGTAATTAAATCGGTGCTCCAAGGTGGATCAAATGTAATGTCAAGTGTTATGTCTTTAATGCCAGGTATTCGCTTAAGTTCGTCTACTACATTTTGAGGTAAACTTTCGGCAGCAGGGCAGTTTGGAGCGGTTAATGTCATTACAATTCGTAAATTATTATCGTTATCAAGTTCAATTTTATAAATAAATCCTAAATCCCAAATATTTACAGGAATTTCGGGGTCGTATATAAATTTTAATCGAGCAATAATTTCAGCTTCTATCGGAGTTGGGTTTTCTATATTATACATTTTTTATTTGTTTTTAAGTTGAAAAACATAGGCATACATTTTCATTTGTTTTATCATGGAAACCAAGCCATTTGAAC
This sequence comes from uncultured Lentimicrobiaceae bacterium, assembly GCA_964521105.1. Taxonomy (GTDB): domain Bacteria; phylum Bacteroidota; class Bacteroidia; order Bacteroidales; family WCHB1-69; genus JAQUGA01. Next base: position 11,998 of record CAZFPO010000036.1, read on the forward strand.
GAGTAGGAGATAGGTGTTCTTTGATGCCAATTTTATCTATATATCCCAGTTTAGCGTCAATAATTTCCTGTGGTTTTCGGTTAGACAATACTCTAATTAGCAAATTTACAATTCCTTTTGTAATAATAGCGTCACTATCGCCACTAAATTTTACTACTCCCTCGTTATATTCGGCATAAAGCCAAACTTTCGATTGACAACCGGAAATAAGATATTGGTCGGTTTTGTATTTTGAGTCAATAATTGGTAAGGTTTTTCCGAGTTCGATAATGTAATTGTATCTATCCATCCAGTCATCGAATAAACTAAATTCGTTAATAATTACTTCTTCAGCTTCTTGTATTGTCATTTTTAGTGTAAGTTTGAATTAATAAGTTTCATAAATTCTTGTCGGGTGTTTGTTTGATTTAAAAAGGCACCAGTAAAATCGGAGGTAGTGGTAACTGAATTTTGTTTCTGAACGCCACGCATTGCCATGCAAAGGTGCCGGGCTTCGATAACCACAGCAACTCCTAAAGGATTCAGAGTGTTTTGAATGCAGTCTTTTATTTCTTTTGTTAAACGTTCCTGAACTTGAAGTCGGCGTGCGTAAGCATCGGCAACTCGAGCAATTTTGCTTAAACCAACAATGTGTCCATTGGGAATATATGCAATGTGTGCTTTTCCAAAAAAAGGCACCATGTGGTGTTCGCATAACGAATAAATTTCAATATCTTTCACAATTACCATTTGGCGATAATCTTCTTTAAACATTGCCGAACGAAGAATTTCTTCGGGGTTGAGGTCGTATCCATGAGTAAAAAACTGCATTGCTTTAGCCACTCGTTTAGGAGTATCAAGTAAGCCTTCTCGGTCGGGTTTTTCGCCAACTAACGATAAAATTTCGCGATATAATGGCATCATTTTATTTATAGTATCCCAATTATAGTTGTCTTTTCGTTCGTATCCATCTAAGCTGTTTTCTTCAACAATATCCGATTCAATATCGCTTAGTGATTTAAGTTTATGTGTCATATTTTTTTATTTTTTCCGTAATATTCAACAAAGTTATTTTCTGTTTCGCATAGTTTAATACAGTATAATTCGGCTCCTAAACTTTTAATTGAAGGTTCTAACTCTTCAAATATCGATTTTGCTAGCATTTCGGTAGAAGCAAATTTATTTTTCATAAAATCGACTTCTAAATTAATGTTTTTGTGGTCGACTTTATCAATAATTTTTTTATTAACCAATTCACTCACTTGTTTTAAGTTTACAACAAATCCTGTTTCGGGATTTATTTCACCTCTAACGGTAATAAAAAGTTCATAGTTGTGTCCGTGCCATTGTGGGTTTGAACATTTTCCAAATACTTCTTCATTTTGAGAGTCGGAATAATCGTGTCGGAACAAGCGGTGGGCAGCATTAAATCGTTCGCGACGTGTGATATATATCATAATGTTTATTTTTTATAACAGTTATTATGATAGATTGTTTATAAATACGGATTCGAATTTTTTTCTTCGCCAATGGTGGTTGAGTCGCCATGTCCGGGATAAACAATGGTGTCTTCGGGAAGTATCATTAATTTTTCAGTTATGCTTGAAATCAAAATGGAAAAATTCCCCGAAGGCAAATCCGACCGCCCAATGCTTCCTTGAAATAGTACATCACCTGAAAATAAGCAATTTTCAGTATCGCTATACAAACAAATGCTGCCATCAGCATGCCCTGGAGTATAGATTACATTAAATTTTTGATTTCCAAATTCAATAATATCTTTTTCTTGAAGAAACTCATCAAGATTGAAGGATTTAATTTCGCTTAATCCCATCATCATAGCATAAACTCCCGACTGATTAAGAATTTCGGTGCTGTTTTTATGTCCAGCTACGGGTATCTTAAACTCGTTTTTTATGGCAACCACTCCAACAATATGATCAATGTGTGGATGAGTTAATACAATTTTTTTAGGTTTTAACCGATTAATAATAATAAAATCAATTAAAAGTTTTTCTTCTTCTTTTGTTGAACAAGCGGGGTCAATAATGACACATTCTCTTGTTTCATCGTATAAAATGTAAGTATTAACTTGAAAAGGATTAAAAACAAAGGAATAAATTTGCATCGATTAAAAATATTAATTTATAATGCAAAGATATCAGAAATTTTATAGAAAAACAGGTCAAAATTATTTCAGAATTTAATATTAAAAACATCGGGTTTGCGAGTTTTTAATGTTAAACACGATTTGTCGTAGCGAATAATTGCTCGAAAAAGATGTAAAATATCACTGCCTAATATTGCATGAACCGAATCAATGTTGGCTAGCTTATATGCCTGATTAACAGCACTTAAATCGAGAGAAACAGCCTTATAATTTATTATTCTAAATTCTCCAATTTGAAAACTATTTAATAAAACAATGGAGCTTTCTGAAATTTCGCCACCCAAACCCGATGATTTTATTTCAGGATGATTGTTTGTAGGTAAAACACCCAATTGAATCAAAAAATTTACATCAAAACACGACCTTGAAGCGCCTGTATCGAGCACCATTCTGATATCATTTTCATTTACTTTTGAAGTGATAACCAAATGGTAACTATGTTTTTCAAGTTCAATAAATTCAATTGGAATTGTTGTTTTCATAGATGAATTACCTCTTTATTAAATAGTCTTTTAGATATTTTGAAGTAAATCCTTTATTTGTTTCCACAATTTGTTCAGGAGTTCCTTCAGCCACAATATTTCCACCTTCATTACCGCCTTCGGGACCAAGGTCGATAATATGGTCAGCAACTTTAATTACGTCCATATTGTGCTCAATAACAATAACCGTATTCCCTTTATCCACTAATTTATTTAACACTTCCAATAAGATCCGAATATCTTCAAAATGCAAACCAGTGGTTGGTTCATCTAAAATGTACAGAGTGTTTCCGGTATCTTTTTTTGATAATTCTTCGGCAAGTTTAACACGTTGTGCTTCGCCACCCGATAGAGTGTTTGATTGCTGACCAAGAGTTATATAACCTAATCCAACTTCTTTTAATGTTTGTATTTTATGCCGAATTAAAGGGATGTTTTCAAAAAAATCAATGGCTAAATCAATATCCATATTTAACACATCGTTTATTGATTTTCCATGATATTTTATTTCGAGTGTTTCTCGGTTATATCTTTTTCCGTTGCAATCGGGGCATTTTACATAAACATCGGGTAAAAAATTCATTTCAATAGTTTGAACCCCACCGCCTTTACATGTTTCGCAACGACCACCTTTAACATTAAACGAAAAACGTCCAGGTTGATAACCTCTAATTTTAGATTCGGGTAATGATGCAAAAAGCTTTCTGATTTCGTCAAAAACACCAATATATGTTGCTGGATTTGATCTGGGCGTTTTGCCAATAGGCGATTGGTCAATTTCAATAACTTTGTCGATGTTTTCGATTCCTTTTAGCGATTTGTGTTCTAAAATCTTTTTTTCAGAACGATAGAAGTGTTTGCTTAAAAGAGGATAAAGAGTTTCGTTCATTAATGACGATTTTCCGCTCCCCGAAACTCCGGTAATGCAAATAAATGTGCCTAGTGGAAAATTTACCGAAATATTTTTCAAATTATGTCCTTTTGCACCAACTAATTTTAAATGTTTTCCATTTCCAACTCTTCTGTTTTGAGGAACAATAATTTTTTTTCGACCATTTATATAGTCGCACGTTAACGATTTACAATCCGAAAAATAATCTGCGGTTCCTTGAGCTACTATATTTCCACCATTTATTCCGGCACCCGGACCTAAATCAATAATATAATCTGCTGCTAAAATCATATCTTGGTCGTGTTCTACAACAATTACAGTATTTCCCGCATCGCGAAGTTGTTTAAGTGAATCAATCAATCGGTGGTTATCACGTTGGTGTAGTCCAATACTGGGTTCATCTAAAATATACAAAACATTTACTAATTGTGATCCTATTTGAGTGGCTAGTCGAATTCGTTGAGCTTCGCCTCCCGAAAGGGATTGAGCTGTTCTGTTTAAATTTAAATAGTTTATCCCTATATTTGATAAAAACAACAATCGTGTTCTAATTTCTCGGAGAGTTTCGTATGCAATTGCCTTTTTACGTTCATCAAAGCTTTCTTCGATTGTATTTACCCAATTTAATAACGATTTTATATCTAAATTGGCTAATTCGGAAATGTTTTTATCGCCAATTTTAAAATACAAAGCTTCTTTTTTTAATCGTGTTCCATTACATTCGTCGCAAGTGCGTTTTATCATAAAACTTTCAACCCATTTACGAATGTTTGCTGAAGCTCCTTCAACATCTTGCGACTGTATGAAATTAATCACACCTTGATAGGTCATTGAATAAGAGGAGTTTGTACCTGAATATTCGCTTTTAACTTGAATAATATCATCGGAACCAAATAAAATAATCTGAATTATTTCATCAGGCAACTCATTTATTGGTGTATTAATGTCGAAACGATATTTTTCGCCTAAGGCTTCTATTTGTCTGAATATCCACGAGCTTTTATAAGTTCCCAAAGGCTGTATGCCACCATTTTTAATTGATTTTGAATCATCGGGAATAATTTTTTGAAAATCAATATCAGTTATTGAGCCTAAACCATGGCATTTGGGACAAGCACCATAAGGAGAGTTAAACGAAAATAAATTAGGTTCGGGTTCGGGATATGAAATACCTGATGTTGGGCACATTAAAAACCTACTATAATTTCGGGTTTTATTGGTTTTGTTGTCTAACAGCAACATTATCCCTTTTCCGTGTTTCATCGCAGTTTGAACCGATGCAGCTAATCTATTATTTGATGATTCGTTAATTAATATTTGATCTATAACAATTTCAATGTCGTGGATTTTATATCGCTCGAGTTGCATTCTGAGGGTGATTTCTTTAATTTCACCATCAACCCTTACTTTAATAAATCCTTGTTTGCGAATTTGTTCAAAAAGTTCTCTGTAATGACCTTTTCGTCCTTTAACTAATGGAGCTAAAAGGGTAATTTCCTTATTTTTATATGAATTTTCAATAAGTTCGACAATTTGCTTTTCCGAAAATTTACGCATTAATTCGCCTGTTTCGTACGAATAAGCATCGGCAACACGAGCAAATAATAAACGTAGAAAGTCATAAATTTCGGTAATTGTACCAACGGTTGAACGTGGATTTTTATTTACCGTTTTTTGTTCAATAGATATTACCGGACTTAATCCTGTAATTTTATCAACATCAGGGCGTTCCATATTGCCAATAAAATGACGTGCATACGCCGAAAAAGTTTCCATATACCTACGTTGTCCTTCGGCATAAATGGTGTCAAATGCCAGCGATGATTTACCGCTTCCACTTAGCCCAGTAATTACAATTAGCGAATTACGAGGCATTTCGACATTAATATTTTTTAAATTATGAACTCGAGCTCCTAAAACAGTTAAATGAGTTTCTTCTGAGGTGCCTAGAGGTGTTAATTCATCGTTTTTCATTCAAAAATTTGCTTAATTCGAGTAAAAACAGCATGTTGCTTATTTAGAGCTAATACTGTCGGCTTTATAAATTGCAAATTTAGAACTTAATCCCGATAATTGCCTCGATCGCGACGAAAATCCAATTTCGGGTAGTTGAATAATATATTTTTTTCTAGTTTTATTTGGCAATGAAGAGGAGCGTAGCCATGCATTAAATTCTTTTAACACACGATAATTGCTTTTTTGAGCGATAGAAAAATCGATTAATGACGATATCGCACTGTCAACTTCAATTTTACGCATTTGAATGGGTTGATATAAATCGGAATATCTCAAGAAAAGACCGTATTTTGTAGGAGCTTCCATAATTATTTTTAGCGATAAAATTCGTGAAACATATCTGGAAGTCTCGGTATTTAAGTACAAATCCCAATAATTATTTTGTTTTTGGTTGTCCATTTGTTTTTTCAAACCACCTTCGCCCATGTTGTATGCTGCGGCTGCACACGTCCAACTATTAAATTGTTTTTGCATGACTTTTAAATATTTACAAGCGGCAACAGTCGATTTTTCTAAATCGTAACGTTCGTCAACATCGGCATTAATTTCAAGTCCAAAACGTTCGCCGGTAGCTTTTAAAAATTGCCAAAATCCGGCTGCTCCTGCGGGGGAAGAAACATTCATAAAACTACTTTCTATCAACGATAAATACTTGAAATCATCGGGCACTTTTTCGCGTGCAAGAATTGGTTCAATTACTGGGAAAAAACGATAAGCTCGTTTAATCATTAATATTAAATTCGATTGCCAGTAAGTGTTTACTAAAAGTTCACGGTCAACTGCTTCGTATACATAATAGTTATCTAAAGGAACTTGTTCTCCCGCAAAAGTTAAGTTTTCGGGTATTACGGGCGAATATATTCGATAATTTGATTGCATTTCGCCACCATACTTTGGGTCGTCAGATGGAATATTACCGACTGATTTACTTATTAATAAACCGATTGGAAATGAAATTAAGAGGAATAATCCTACAATAATTAATAAAAGTCGTTTACGAGTCATAATTATTTTTTTAAATCTTCTTCTTTGTGGAGGTTGGCAATAAAGAAAAGTGAGCTAAAAACGGCTATCACATATAATAAAAACAGGAAAAAATAAAGGTATGACCACTCTTTAATAAATTCAAGAACAGTAATAATTAAAACAGAGGAGATTATTCCTATTGATAAAAATAACAATCCAATTTGACGAACACTAAGCCCTATATACGAAAGATGATGAGTGGTGTGGTCGCGTCCACCAATAAATGGCGATTGACCTCTCATTATTCGTTTATAAAAAACAGTAGTAGTGTCGGTAATTGGTAAAATAAAAGCCATTGAAATTACAATAATTTGTTTTGAATTAACCAACATATTCATGTTGTCGGAAAAATTCCAAAAATATTTTATTCCAACTATGGCTAATAATACTCCTAAAAATTGGCTACCTACATCTCCCATATAAATTTTAGAGGGATTCCAATTAAATTTTAAAAAACCAATAAGTGCTCCTAAAACACAAAGTAGTATGATAAAATCTGCTTGATAAAATTGTTGTTTAATTCCTAAAATAATAAGCACGGTTGATATTATGGAAATAGAAGTTATGGTAGTAACTCCATCCATATTATCCAGCATATTAACAGAATTCATAATACCAATAACCCAAATAAAAGTAAGTATGTAATTTAAAATGTTATTCTGAAAAAGCTCAATGTAAATTCCCGAAGCTATTAAAATTCCAGCAATCAAAAACTGTGTAATAAACTTAATGGTAACCGGTGAATTTCGTAAATCGTCGTACAATCCTAAAATAAACCCAATAGTAACAGTACTTAAAATGGCAGCTATTTTAATTGATTCTCCAATATCTCTTGAATGAGGAAAGAATAATAAATAGACAATTATTCCAAAAAGAAAACAAGCAAAAAACGAAACACCTCCTATAGCAGGTTTGCGTTGGGTGTTAAAACGAACAACATTATCTGCCAAGTGTTTACTAAATAAGTTACCCGTGTATCGAAGCATGAAAATATTAATAGCTCCCGATAAAAAAACGGATACGATAAAAGTAATAATGGCACCAACCCAAAAACTGCTGATATTAAACATTGTTCTTAAAAATTAAAAGGAGTAATAAATTGTGTAAAGACTTTTCCAAAATTGTCTTTTTCCGAAATTATTGGATTTTCTGTTTTCCAATCGATATTTAAATCGATATCGTTCCATAAAATACAATCTTCCGACTCTTTATTGTAGTAGTTTGAACATTTATATTGAAAAATGGTATTGTCTTCTAATGTTACAAATCCATGAGCAAACCCTTCGGGGATAAAAAGCATGTTTTTCTTTTTGTCATCTAAAACAACAGCTACGTGTTTTCCATAAGTGTCCGCATTTTTTCGAATATCAACTACAACATCCAATACCGAGCCTTTTAAAACTCTCACTAATTTAGCTTGTGCAAAAGGAGGAGCCTGAAAATGTAAACCGCGAAGGACATTTTTTGATGAGGAAGACTGATTATCTTGCACAAATTCCACAGTAATTCCAGCTTGATAAAAGCGTTCTTTGTGATAAAATTCAAAAAAATGACCTCTCGCATCTTCAAAAACCTTTGGTTGAATTTCAATAATATCTGGAATTAATAGAGGTGTAAATGTCATAAAATTAAAGATTTAAAAATTTTTTTATTTTTTTGAACTTTGATTTTTTTTCAATAGGTGCTGATTCGTAATAGCCATAATTATATCCGTATCCATATTTACTTCCATAATAGTATCCACCATATTTTTTTCCATAACCATATTTATTCTTATTATTATCATCAAATGAGTTAAGAACAAAGGATAAATTTTTGATATCACAATCGTCCCACAAATACTCTAAATTGGAAATAAACATGCGTTGAGAATAACCCGATTTAAAAACATAAATTGGATAATCGGCAATTTTTAACGTTTGCATTGCATCGGTAACTAATCCAATTGGAGGGTTATCCATCACAATATAATCATAATCTTGTTTAAGTTGTTCTAATAATTTACCCATATTATCCGAAAGAATTAATTCGCTTGGATTTGGTGGAATTGTACCTGCGGTGATAAAATGAAGTGTAGGCAATGAACTAATATTTACACAATCCTGATAAGTTTCCATACCCGAAAGAATATTACTCATTCCTTTATTATTTGCAAAAGGATTGCTCGGCTCCGAAAATGCTTTATGGATTTTTGGCTTACGCATATCTAAATCGAGTACAATTACTTTTTTCCCCGAATAGGCAATGATACCGGCTAAATTAACTGCAACAAAGGTTTTTCCTTCCGAAGGAATAGTGGAAGTTATAGAAATTAATTTTTTACTTGCATCATTTGAGATAAACTGCATATTAGTTCGTAGTCCTCTCATTGCTTCTGATAGTACCGATTTGGGCTCTTTATCTACTAATAAAATGGAGTGGCTCATTTGTTGCTTTGCCTTTGGAACGGTTCCTAAAAGAGCAACGGAAGTAAATTTACGAATATCGGCAACGTTATCAATGTTTGAATAAAATAAATATCGATAAGCAATATAACCAAGTCCTATTAGCAATCCAATTACAAATAAAAATATGTAAATTTGAGTTCGCTTTGGCGAAATTGGAACAACTGGTGTTTTAGATTTTTCAAGTATCACATTTTGAGAAACATAGCTTACTTTGGCAATGGAATATTTTGTTTTTGTTTCAATTAATTGATTATAGTAAGTTTCGTTGATTGTTAATATTCGTTGATATTTTTTCAAATCTAACGCTTTAGAATTATCCATTTGAAGAACTAATTCTTGGGTTAAGCCTTGTAATTGATTTTGTAATTGTTTGCGTTTAATAACTATGTTAGTTTTAAACGATTGGATGGATTCCGTTAAAATTCTTTTTTGAATGTCTATTTGATAATCGAGTTGTTTAATTTGTCCACTATTTTTGGTATAACTATATGCAAGTTGTTCGCGTTGCATTAAAAGCGACTGTAAGTTTGTTAAAATGGCACTTAAGGAGCCTTGGTAATTACTCCCAATAATGTCGGCCATAAAAGAATAAATATCAATTTGCTGATTTTCCTTTACCGATTGACTGATTTTATTTAATAATGCTTCTTCGTAGGTTAGTTTACTCAATTCATTATTTATGTCTTCAATTTTTTGCTGAATAATTGGAGTAGACCTTAAATCTGTTAATTCAATGTTGTTGTCTTTTTTAAATGATTGAATGTCATTTTGCGATTTATACAATTCTTCTTCCAATAAAATCAGCTGTTCATCAATGTAGGCAATTATTCGGTCGGCATTTTCTTGTTTCTTAACTTTGTCGTAGTCGCGAAAATCGTTAGCAATAGTATTTACAACATCCGAAGCTTTATTGGGATTATAATCTTGATATTTTATTTGAATTGTTTTAGATGCTTCGTTTAAAATAGATGCACTAATTTTATTGATAAACTCCGAAATCACTTGCTCTTTATCGTTAATTACAACCGAATAAGTAATGTTTTTTGAAATAGTTTGGGCTGAGTCGGGGATTAAAATAAAATTAAAATAATTGCAAATGATACTATATTGATTGTTTACTCTTTTTACATCAAATGCGTTTGACTCCCCTTTATACTCAAATTGAACATGAACATCACTGTTAGGTTGAAAAATAAATTCAATATGTTGGTTGTACATTTCGGGAGATATTCTAATTACTTGAACCGAAAATGGAGAGGATTTATAAAGCTCGCTTCGAAGAATGGTACCTTTATAAAAATAACAAATATCAATAGGTAGCTTATTTAAAGCTATTTCTAAAAATGCGGTTGAGCGAATAAAGTCGATTTTACTAGCTAATTCATTAAAATTGCCATATAGCTTCGACTGGTCCTGAAAAACATCTGGCTGATCTTCGGTTTCAATTTGAATAACTGCGGTTGCTTCGTATAGATTAGGTGTATATCTTAAATAAAGCCATGCACCTGAAATAAATACAAATAAACTTATAAAAACAACGTACCATGTTTTTGATAAAATATAGAGCAATAGCCCTAAATCAAAGTCGTCATTTATTTTAGATATTTTTTTTTGTGTCATGTTCTATTTAAAAAGTCCGTAGATTAATAGAGCTGTTGTTACTAATGAGATATAAGGTGAAATTTCGGAAATAATTTTTTGAGGAATTTTTGCTCGAGGTTCAACAATAATTATATCGTTTGCTTGCAATGTTAAGTCTGCCTTTTTTATTCCATCTAAAGTAGATAAATCGATTAAATAAATCTGTGGGTTTTTCAAATCTCCGCGGATAAGTTTGATTTTATTTGCTCTACCATCGCTTATGCCGCCTACCGAAGCCAATGCTTCAAATAAGGTAGTTTGATTATTTTGTAGTTTTAAAACACTCGCATTGCCTCCTTGTCCTCCAGGAAAAATTATAACACGTTTATTCGTAACCTTTATTTGTACAAACGGCTGGTTTAAAAATTCTGCAAAAACACTTTCTAAATAAAATTCTGCTTCTCTCTCGGTCATGCCAGCTATCTTTGTCTCACGAACAATTGGCAACTTAACAACACCATTGTAATCAACCACATACGAAATTGGTCCTGTTGTATTGTTTTGAGAAGAGGTATTCTGTTCTAATAATTTATCTCCATTTAGTGTATAAACTTTAAAACTCAACTCATCGTTAGGCGAAATTACATAATTGTTTTTAATTAGGGAATCGCTAAATGTGGAATAATTGAAGTTTCTTGGAGTTCGTAGCATTTGAGAAGGATTTAGCAATTTACAAGAACTAAATCCAGTTACCAAAATGATGAAAATCAAAAGTATATAATATTTGCTAAAATCTCTTGTTTGTCTTTTTTTCTTTTTCATGCTCTCCGAAATCTACTTTGCAAAAGTAAAAAAAATTATGTTCTATACTATAAAT
>CAZFPO010000037.1:0-12716 GCA_964521105.1 uncultured Lentimicrobiaceae bacterium
ATTTATAATTTCAAACAACATTGGATGTGCAGGTTTTCCGTGTCCGTATCGTGGTTTAAAATCAATTTTATATTCAGAAAACAAATTTTGGAACTTTGGATTTAGAAATCGGTAAATGTCTTTTAATAAGCTCATAACTTTTTTTTATTTAATTATTAGATTTATTTTGATTATCAATTTGTTGTTTAATTTGTTGAATTTGCTTATTTAGGTCAATTATGTATAGCGTAAGCTCTTCCACTTTTTTCAGAAGCAAAGTGTTCATTTCGCCAAGATTAACACCTTTTTTATTAATATCATCAGCAGAAGGTATTTCGGGAAGATGTTTGTTTTTGTAAATAAAGGTTTCAATATCTTTCAAGGGTGTTAGATTATAATTTTCAGCAAAAACATAATCTGGCCAATTAGGATATGTCATGCAAGTAATACTTTCTGTATTAATACTTCCATTAACAGCTAATGTATAACCATGTGAGTCTGTAGTTCCGATAGTTACTGAACCACCTCTGGCATTTAGTGATAGTGTATTTGAAGCAAAACCCAATTGAGCGGATTGTATGTATGACACTCGAGGCGATGATGTAGAACTTGCACCCATATATAAACATTGGTCATTACCAATTATTTGAAATGCATTCGCTTGATATTCACTGTTATTTGGGTTACCTTCTGAATTAATCTGAAATGTTGATAAAGGGATATTTGCACCAGTGCCTATTCCCTCTTTCCCTCCCCTTGGATTTAGAGTAAGCACAGAGGGTCCTGTGCCAATATCAGCAGCTTGCAAATAAGATACGTGGTTATTACTATAAACGCCCATATATAGAGACTGGTCAGTGCCATTAATTTGAAGTGCATTGGCTTGTGTTTCAGTATATGTTGGGTTTCCTTCAGAACTAATTTGCAACATTGAATTAGGGGTAATTGTGCCAATACCAATTTTTCCTCGAAAATATGCTTGATGGTCGCTCCCTCTAATTTCAAAACTTGAGTTTCCACCATTTACTCCAAGTGCAAACCCTTGTCCAGTACCAGTTGAGTACGTTAAATATTGGACATAAGAATTTGTCAGTGCCCTTGTAAAACCAGTAGTTACATACATTCCAATTCTCCAATTGTTATCTGTTGGTAAATAGGTGAAAATTTGCTTTTGCCCAGAATTATTTGGTAATGAAATATCTCCAATAATATCTAAAGCCTTTTGAGGGTTTGTAGTGCCAATACCAACAAAAGTTGTAGTTGGATTAACGTTTAATGAATTTGTACCTTGAACCCAAGTTTGAGAAAAAAGCTTGTTGGGTATAATACAGTACAGTACATAGTATTAATTTTTTCATGTTTATTTTTTTATATTTTTTACAAAAATAATTAAAAATATTATATTCAAATACTATTGTAAGATATAAAATTAATATTTCAGTTATTAAATTTCTGATTCTATCTTTAACCCAAATGCCTGTCCCGTAAGTACAAAATATCGGTAAAAAGAAAGTAAAACAAATTGAATTTGAATATAGTCCAAAGACGTAATCCAAATTCTAATTTGTTTTATGCCGATGCTAATAATAAATAGTACAATGAACCGCCAAAAAGGCGGAGAAATTGGACTATATTATTATTCAAATCGGTATAATCAGAAAAACTTCATGCCTTTAGGTATGAAATATTGGTTATAAAAATTAAAAAAAATGATATGATATTCCCCCAAAAGTCAGTCTTTTGTTAGGATATCGTTTTTTTATATTTCGTCCCTAAGTGACTTGTTTTACTTTCAAAGTGTTTTTTCTCCAGTTTTTTTTCCCGCTGGGACAAACAACAAAAAGCCTTAATTTCTTCAATCCAAATGCCAGTCCCGTAGGGACATGATATAGGTAAAAAAGAAAGTAATCAGAAAAACTTCATGCCGTTAGGTATGAAATATTGAACTTATAATCAGTAAAGAATCGCTGAATCTTGGTCAATAAAAATATTTATGATATTTCCCAAACAAAAAGCACCAAACCTTCGTATAATAGTATCTTTAAGTAGTATCAGAAAATCGTATTATAAAATTACATTATGGAATCAAATTTTCGTACAATTGCTCCCCAAAAACATCCGGTATTCGAATTATTAACACCTAATATTGAGCATTTTGCTTTAAGTAATGGCTTAAAGTGCTATTACATAAATAGTCCCGAAATGGAGTTAATTCGTTTAGATTTTAAATTTAGGGCTGGCTCGTGGAATCAAAGTAAAATGTTTGTTGCAAATTTTACGGGTAATATGCTATACGAAGGTACCGAAAATTATACTTCGGAAGAGATAGCCGAAAAAATGGATTCAAAAGGGGTGTATTTTGGTGTTACTCCCGAAATGGATAATGTAATGATTGTTTTTTTTATACCTCGAATATTTTTTAATGAAATTTTACCCATCGTTTACGAAATTATTTTTAAGGCTACATTTCCCCAAAAAGAGTTAGAAATTTTGCAAAAAAAAGAAGAAATGAGTTTAGCCGAACGTTTAAAAAAAGGGAATATATTGTCCAGATATTATTTTCGTAGTTCTCTGTTTGGCAAAGAGCATCCTTATGGTACATTTCCAGAGGTGTCAAAAATATTTGATGTTACTCGAAACGATTTAATGAGTTTTTATACTAATTATTATCTGCAAAATAGCTACACTATTTATGTTACGGGAAATATTGATCATCAGATTTTAAATGAAATTAATGTGGTTTTTGGAAATAATCAAATAAAGCCCGCCATTATTCAAAATGTAAATTATGAAATTAAACCCATAACCCAAATTGAACCTGTAAAAGTTGGTTTAGAAAATTCCGTTCAAAGTTCAATTCGTATAGGAAAAATTATAATGGAACGTAATCATTCCGATTATTATGATTTAGTAATTTTGACAACTGTGTTAGGTGGTTATTTTGGGTCAAGATTAATGGAAAATATTCGCGAAGAGAAAGGCTATACTTATGGGGTTGGTGCTTCAATTATGAGTTTAATAAATTCAAGTTATTTATTTATTCAAACCGATGTTGGTAAAAATGTTTGCGATTCCGCACTTAAAGAAATTTATTACGAAATAGATAAATTGTGTCAGGAGAAAATTTCGGATATTGAGTTAGATAGAGTTAAACAATATTTATCAGGTTCTTTACTTCGAGGAATTGATGGTGCGGTTAATATAATGGATAAATTTATCGATTTTGATGATTTTGGTTTTGGTGTTGATCATTTTCAATTCCAAATGGATTCGGTCATAAATGTTAATGCCGATAAATTATTGACCTTAGCTCAAAAATATTTTCAAAAGAAAGATTTTATTGAGGTTGTGGTTGGTTAAATACTTTTTATAGCACTAAATCGTTAGTATGTTTAATACATGAAAACATTAAAATTATTCTATATCGTAATCTTCTTCTTTACTGCCAAACTCTACGCCATTGAGCCAGCAGTTTTGAAGTGTCTTGCGGTTGACGATTTAGGAAATGTTACATTAACCTGGACACCAATTAATAACATTGCCGAGTTTGCGGCGTATGAAATTTATACTTCTCAAAATGTTTCAGGACCGTATACAATGATTCAAAGCATTAATGTAATGAATCAAAGTTCGTTTATACATAATGGAGCTGGGGCAGATATTTCTAAAAAGTATTATTTCATCAAAACCATTGGAACCACTTCGGTTAGCTACTCGGATACACTGACTACCTTACTTTTATTGTTAACAAACCCAGGAAATGGAAATGTAAATTTATCGTGGAATAGTCCGGGTGCTGGATATCCTCCTAATTCCACTGTCGATTGGTACGAAATTCAACGAAAATTTCCTTCAAGTACTATGTCAACCATTGATTCAACGCAAAATTTGAACTATGTTGATACCATTGCTCTTTGTGCCGCTCAATTATCCTATCGAATTGTTATTGAACATGATGGTTGTTATTCTACATCTTCCTCAAAGGAAGATTTTTTTCGTGATGTAATTCCCCCTTCAATTCCTATTTTAGACACCGTAAGTGTTTCGTTTGCTGACGATTCAGTTAAAATAGGCTGGGAACCATCATCTTCTACCGACACCGAAGGATATATCGTTTATAAATTCATGGGGGGTATTTGGTCGGTTCTAGATACGGTATGGGGAATAAATAATACAATTTATTCCTATCTCGACCCAACCGTTTTAACATCTTCTCAAAGTTATCGAATTGCATCGCTCGATTCGTGCAAAAATGCTAGTCCATTAGGCAGTGTTCACAAAACTTTATTGCTGCAATATCAAGTCAATCAATGTTCGCAAAGTGTTAATATTCAGTGGAATGAATACGAAAATATTCCTTCTGGAAATTTGGAATACTTGATATACGTAAAACGAGATGCCGGAGATTTCGCATTGGAAGGTTCTGTTTTACAAAATCAGCAAAGTTTTACCATTTCAAATCTTTTAGATGGTGTTCAATATTGTGTTTTTGTTTCAATTAAGTCAAATAATGGAATAACGGCTTCTTCACCTGTTGTCTGTTTTACTTACCATAAATGGGTAGTACCTCAATCGTTGTTTATTAGGTATGCCGATGTAAATGACGACCAATATGTTGATATTGGAGTATATGTAGATGACACTGTCGATTTTACTTCTATGAGTTTTTATAAACAAAATCAAAATGGCACCTTTACATTATTAACGACTTTGCCGTTTAATGGTACAAATTTCTATAAATATACCGACACGAATGTTTTTACCGACAAAGATACTTATGTTTATAAAGTTAAACTTACCGATATCTGTGGATTTCCATCTATTGAATCGGATACTGCTCGAACCATATTGCTCAATAGAAAATCGTTTGTTAATTATACCAATCAGTTAGAATGGTCTCCCTATTATGGGTTTACTGGTGGCATCGATAGTTATGAGATAAATCGTGCAACAGGTCCCGATTTTTCGTTTCAAGTTTCCGGAAGTTCAGCTTTTAATGAATTTTTTTATGTCGATGATGTGTTTAATTTAGGTCAAACAGGGGCTAAATTTCAATACACCGTTTCTGCGGTTCAAGGGAGTAATATTTATGGTTTTAACGACCGAAGTAGGTCTAATAAAATTACCGTATTTCAACATGCTAACACGTTTATTCCGAATGCGTTTACTCCGGGTAAAACCAATCCGATTTTTAAACCCGAAAACAATTTTGTTAATCCCGAAAATTATACGTTTTCGATTTATACTCGTTGGGGTGCTCAAATATTTACTACTAATGACCCAAACCAAGGATGGGACGGAAGCTATCAAGGGAGTCCCGTGGAAATGGGCATGTATATGTATGTTGTAAAATATTTTACCATCGAAAAAGTATGGTACGATAAAAAAGGAACCGTTTTGTTGATTAGATAATTGGTGTTAATAAATTTGACTAATTTTTATTTTCGGTTGTTTTTATAAACAACCCAACCGTGAACATAAGCAACATTGTAATTATGGCGTTAATAACCAACAGCTCAAAATCAAACTTGTAGCCAAAATATTTTGCAATAAATCGATCGAGGAAAAATGAAATAACTGGCGATGCAATTGCAATCACAGGCATGAGTTTGTCATAAATTTTACGTTTGGTAAGTAGTCCAAAAGCAAACATTCCGAGTAATGGTCCATAGGTTAAACTGGCAATATAAAACAATGTCGAAATCAAGTGTTCATTGCTGTGATACTTGTAAAAAATAATAACTCCAACAAAAAGTGCTGCAAACGAAACATGAACCAAGTGACGGATGTTTGTTTTTTTCTTTTCCGAATAATCGGTGCGTTTATCGAGTCGTAAAAAATCGATGCTAAATGCTGTAGTTAATGAAGTTAAAGCGCCATCGGCACTAGGATACAAAGCCGAAATTAAACCAATAACAAAAATGAGCCCAGCAACTGGTCCTAAGTAATTAATGGCAATATCAGGGAATAGAGCGTCTCCTTTAGTAACAATTCCTAGTTGAGTTGCATAAATGTATAAGCTGGCTCCTAAAATCAGAAACAGCATATTTACAAAAATTAAAATTACACTAAACGAAAGCATGTTTTTTTGAGCATCTTTAATATTTTTACAGCTTAGGTTTTTTTGCATCATCTCCTGATCTAAGCCAGTCATAGATATTGTGATAAACATTCCACCAATAATTTGTTTCCACCAGCAGATTTTACTTTTAGGGTCAGTAAAAACAATTTGGGAGTATTCACTTTCGGCTATTTGGTTTATTAACTGACCAAAACTCAAATTTAATGCTTGATAAATTAAAACGATGCTAACTACTAGAGATAGAAGCATAAAGGTGGTTTGTAGCGTATCTGTCCAGATAATGGTTTTGATTCCACCTTTAAAGGTATAAGTCAATATCAACAATAAAAAGATAACTGTGGTCATTTCAAAAGGGATATTCCAACTGTCAAAAACAAATTTTTGTAATACCATAATTACCAAAAACATACGCAATGACGCTCCAACTGTTCGTGAAAGTAAAAAGAAAAATGAGCCTGTTTTATACGACCAAAACCCAAATCGTTGATGCAAGTAAGTATAAATAGTGGTTAAATTAAGTCGATAATAGAGTGGGAGCAGAACAAAGGCGACAACTAAATAACCTAAAAAGTAGCCGAAAACCAGAAGGATATATGAAAAAGAACGATCGCCAACCCATCCTGGCACCGACATAAAAGTAACACCCGATAGGGAAGCCCCAATCATTCCGTATGCCACAATAGGCCATGGGCTTTTTTTATTTCCCATAAAAAACGAATGACTGTTCGCTTTGCGTGCTGTAAGCCATGTAACAAAAAAAAGTAAGAGAGTGTATGCTATAAAACTCCAAAATATCATCTGTTGTGTTGTCATAGTTACATTTTTAAGTAATTTTGTAAACGGAAAAACAAACTTATGTTTTTTTTAGAAACAAGATTTTTTGTTCAGCATTAATTATCAACACTCAATTATTTATATCTATGGAATCGCTCTCATCAAAAATTCTCGAAAATGCAGTGAACGAAATTAGTCGCTTGCCTGGTATTGGTAAGCGAACCGCTTTGCGTTTAGCGTTGAGTATTTTAAGTTATGAAAAAGAAGAGATGGATAAGTTTATAAAAGCCTTTGTTTCATTAAAAAATGATATACATTTTTGTAAAGTATGCCATAATATTTCTGATACCGAAATTTGCCCAATTTGCATGGATTCGCATCGCGACCATTCGTTGATTTGCGTTGTACAAGATATTCGCGATATTATCGCTATTGAAAATACTCGTCAATATCGTGGCGTTTATCATGTTTTAGGTGGTATCATTTCGCCCATTGATGGTATTGGTCCAGATGATTTAAATTTTAAAAGTTTATTTAACCGAATTAGTTCAGGAAATGTTACTGAAATAATATTAGCTTTACCAACCACCATCGAAGGAGATACTACCAATTATTATATTTTTAAAAATGTTCAATCGTCAAATGTAATTGTGAGTATCATTGCTCGTGGAATTGCTGTTGGCGATGAATTAGAGTATGCCGATGAGGTTACTCTTGGTCGCTCGTTATTAAATAGAGTGAATTTTGAACAGATAACAACCCACTAAAATGAATATTGAAATATTGCCTATTTTTTTTGAGTCAATTCATATAACATTATTGGTAATGATTATGATGATGTTGATTGAATATGTTAATATTCGGACAAAAGGCTCGTGGTCGAATTTTCTTCAAAAACATAAATCGTTTCAATTACTTTTTGCTACATTAATGGGCCTTACACCTGGTTGCATTGGTTCATTTGCCATTGTTTCGATGTACACACATCGAATGGTCTCGTTGGGAGCAATTGTTGCTGCCTTTATTGCTTCTTTTGGTGACGAAGCGTTTTTTATGTTTTCGTTAATCCCTATGACAACAATTTGGATGTCGCTGATATTAATTGTGATAGCACTTGTTTCTGGATATATTGTTGATATCATCTTTAAAAATAGGCTCACTTCTGTTAAAAACGCTGAAACATTTAAAATACACCATGACGAGGAATGTGTTCATGCACACTTGAAAAATGAGATTGAAAAAAAACGGTTACCATGGAGAAGAATTTTGATATTCGTAGTAGTTATTGGATACATCACAGCTATGCTAACAGGTTTAACGGGGCATTCAGATGGTCCTGAATTTATTAAACCAAAACTTGAAACCGAACATCATTTTGATTCACAGGTTCATGAACACCATGATGATGAAATGGTTTCGAGCACCGAAAAAACGGTTGGCTCTGAAAATCAACACGAAGGTCATGCTCATGAATTGTTTGGTTTTGAAAATATTATGTTCTTATTATGTGCTTTCTTATTGTTAGTGATTCTATTTCGTGTAAACGAACATTTTGTGATTGAACATTTGTGGAATCATGTTCTTAAAGTACACTTTGTAAAAGTTTTTTTGTGGACATTTTCAGCATTATTAATCATTGGATTTATGTTCACCCTTTTCGATCTTCAAACTTGGATTGAATCTAATCAATATGCCCTTTTATACATTTTAATTATTGCCCTTTTAATAGGCATCATTCCCGAATCAGGTCCACATTATGTGATTATCTTGCTATTTATGAATGGATTAGTGCCATTTAGTGTGCTTTTAGCAAATTCAATTGTACAAGATGGACATGGTGCTTTGCCTTTGCTTGCTGAATCGAAAAAGGACTTTTTCCTAATCAAAGGAATTAATTTTACGGTAGGTTTAATTGTTGGATTATTGGGCTTTTTTACCGGATGGTAAACCAATTTATTTTACCTTAGGGCAACATGAGCCTTTATCGTTTTTGTTGCAATGCGAATTATTCATACTACATTGCGATGGGCTTGAACAACCAAAAATATCGCAATAAATAGCACAAAGTTTCTCTTTTTGGTGGATATTCAAAATTTGTTTAATCGAAATGTATTGCTCAATTAGTTGTCTGAAAATAATCTGGTTTGCATTATCAATTAATGCTAAGGTGTTATTAATTTGATTGCTGTCAATTTCTTCATAATTTAATTCGGTCATAAGATTTTGACGCAAAATTCGTAAGCTATCAATATATATTTCGGCTTTAATACGATACGACTTTTTAATGCTATCGTATAGGATTTTTTGCTGCTTGTCTAAGTCTAATTCATGGTGCATTAAACAAGATATTGTATCACGTTTTGATGAACAGGAAGTTGAATCGTGTTTATTTGAGTGAAATGCCAAAAAAAGAATAAATGCAACGTTTGCAACTGTTAAAGTTAATGCAATAAACCAAGCAATTCGTAATTTGTTATTCATGACTCTAATTTTATTTCTCTGATAGTAAATTTTCGATTTCCGAATATTTTAATTCCGATATGTAAATATCATTTTTGTATTCTATTAAAGAATTGTTTTCTTCAGTAATAACACCTTCTTGGTTTTGTGTGAAATTTTCGGTAATTGAAAAGAGTAAATATCCGCTAATTAAACCTATAGTAATTATTGCAGCAACAGATATTTTTGTTAATTTGAATGAAATTAAGTTTATTGTTGTTTTTGGGAAAGAATGAATGATTTTTTCGGATAGAAAGGGATTAGGTGTTTCAAAATCTTCTTTCCACGAAAAAAGCATCTCGTTTAATTGCTGGTCGGAAAGATTAATTTTGTTATTCATTTATATTTTATTTTTTAATTGTTCTTTAAGTTTAATTTTTGCACGATGTATTAGCGACTCGACAGAGGATAAACTTACATTCATTATTTCAGCAATTTCGTTATAAGAGTGGTCGTTGTATTTATGGAGTGTAAATGCGATTTTTTGGTTTTTTGGTAATTTGTCAATTTCTGTTTGAATTATTTTAGCTTGTTCTTTTTGTGTAAGTTGAGCAAAAGGCTCATGGTAAGAAATAGGTTCCGATTGTTTAAAGAGTAAAAGTTGTTCTAAAGAGTTTGTGAAGTTTTTAATTTTATTTTTTTTAATCAAGTTTAACGAACGGGTTACTGCAATCCGGTAAATCCAAGTGTTTAATGAGGAGTCGCCTCTAAAAAAATGAATCGATTTTAAAATTTCAACAAATACATCTTGAGTGATATCTTCAGCATCTTCTTTATTGCGTAAAAAACCGTAACAAATTTGATAAACTTTTTCGTGTTGTAATTTTACGAGTAAACGAAAGGCATCATTATCATTTTTTTTTAAGTTTTCAATAAGATTTTTTTCGTCAACATTCATTCATTTTTTCCTTTGATGTTATTATTTCAAACGTAATTTATAATAAATTGTTTGAAAAATTGAGCATCAAAGATACAATGAATCCTTGGAATAATCCAAGGATTCATTGCAGGGATTGTTATTTTTTATGTGAACAACAACCTGGCTTTGCTTCGGTTTTTGCACAACCTGTTTTAGGTTGAGCAGAATTTGTGTTTGAAGTTCCTTCGGTTCCTTCTGTTTTACTGGTGCAACAACTTGCTTTTGTTTTTGTCTTATCGCAGCAACCTGATTTAGCTTTTTTATCTGAACAAGATTTTTTGTTTGACTTGTCGGTGCATGTTTTTGAACATTTCGACTTGTCACCAGTACATTTGCCAGTGCATTTATGCTCGCTGTTTTGAGCATTTTGACAACCCGAATGTGGAGCTTTATCGCTTACTGTTTGTTCGGTTTTTGCTTTTTCGGTTGTTGTTGTAGTTGCAGTTTGAGCATTTAAATTTAGTGCAAAGATGCTGAATACAAGCATCATAGTTGTTGAAAGAATGATTTTTTTCATGTAATTTGTTTTTTGATTAATGTTTACTTTGACAACAAAATATCAAAAAACTTGCACCGAAATTTAAAATTCCTTAAATCCGCAAGGTGATTCGTAATGAAGAGTCAAAATGCTGTTCAGGTCAGGTTTAGCACAAAAAAAAGCATTGCAGGCGTACCCTTTGGTACGGTGAAACGGTTTTTTTGAGCATTGCCTGAAATGAATGGCAGTTTGGCTTTGTAATAGAATTTCCTTGCGGATTTAAGGAAATTATCTAATTACATTCAATTTGCCTTCTCGCAGAACAATTTTTGTTTTGGTAGACACTCCATTTCCAAATATTTTAAAGAAGTATGTTCCACCAGGAACCAGAACGCCATCAATTTTGCCGTCCCAACCCTTTTGAAATTCCTTGCTCGAAAACAAAAGTTTTCCCCAACGGTCATATATCGTCATTTCATAATTTTCGGGTGGAAAACCAAAAGGTCGAAAAATTTCATTTAAACCATCGTTATCTGGACTAAATGAATTTGGGATCCAAAAATTACAAATAGTATAACCAAGGGATAGCGAATCTTTATAAGTACATGTTCCATTGGTAACAGTTAACGTGTATTTGCCTGATTGATTTGCCAGAATTTGTGTGCTTGTTTGTCCAGTATTCCATAAGGCTATTCCGTTTACAAATAGAGGTCCAATGGTAATCCAATCTTCGCTGCAAATTAAAGTGTCGTTTCCTATTTCAAACATTGGAATAATGTCTGCAAAAATTGTTACACTGTCGGTTGCAGTACCACAAATATTGCTTATTGAAGCAGTATAGGTAGTTGTAATGTTAGGAGCTACGGTTGGTTCAGTGCCAGTTAATCCATTCCAAACTACAGTTCCCGGTCCATAAGCTCTTAAATTTACAGGAGACCCCTGACAAACTGTAGTGTCGGGCATTACTACAATACTTACGTTGCCAGTTTGAACAGTTATTGAATCGACTTTAACATTGTTACAACCATCACTTACAGTTATTACATATGTAGTACTTTGTGTGGGCATAACAGTTTGGGTTGGACTATATACAGAATTGCTCCAAGAATAAGTATAAGGAGGTACGCCAAAAGTGGTGTTTACCCATAATTCATGTTGACCACCATCGCACAGTAAAGTGTCGTTAGCAACATCTAATACCATAGGGATATTGTCGTAAATAGGAATATTTACAGTATCCCAATTAGCATTACAAATTGATGTTTGAACAATTAATCGGATATTTTCAGTACCTTCTGTAATACCGTCATTTAGTGCGTGTATGTTAACAATCACCGAATCGTGATGTGCAGGAATAATAGCGTAATTATAATTATTAGGATTGATAGTATAATCAACATCGGGTGTTGCAGTTCCTTGAAAATAATATTCAACCCAGCGATCAACATTGGTAACAAAAGGTAATTTAAAAACTACTTGAACATCGCTACAACCCTCAATCATGTGGTTTTGAACTAAACTAGTTTGATACAGAGGCTGAACTTGAATTTGGGGACTTGAAAAACTATTTGCTTTTAAAAAAACGCCCGAATCGTAAATAGCGTCTCCAGCATCTCCAATTGCAAGTTTTATTTGGTATTCGGTACATGGTATAACTCTAGCTAAAGCTGTAAGAACAACCGTTCTTCCATCATAGGAAATATATGGATTAGCCGGACTTTGATTATTAATATAATATTGACAATTTTGACAGGGTCCTGAATTACTTATACCATTATTTACATTATTAATAGTAACAGGATAGTTGAGCCAGGCAAACGGGCAATATTGTAATTGGTATAATTACCCCCCGCAGGATTTGGTCCTGTAATAAAAAAACCAAAAACATCATTATATCCCGAGGAAGCGTATTCAGGGTACTCTTCGGAACCAAAAACATATTGAAAAAGAATGGTATCTGATTCGGGAACAAAATTAAATTTTAA
>CAZFPO010000037.1:12816-23016 GCA_964521105.1 uncultured Lentimicrobiaceae bacterium
CAAAAACATATTGAAAAAGAATGGTATCTGATTCGGGAACAAAATTAAATTTTAATACACACGCATCATTAACAGTTTGCGAAATAAGTGATGCCAATTGTTGGTCGGAACCTGTTCCATTACTTGTTGATCCGAAAAAACTAACAGCACCAGCAGCGTCCGAAGCCTTACCTGAACTTAAAATTAATCCTTGTGTAAAACCTAAATTTGTGGCATTGGCACCCGTTACAAACTTTCCTAACGATACTGATGCTCCTGAAAATTGAATGTTACTAACGGTAACCCCATTACCAACTAGCACATCTTGAACTGCTTGAGCTGCATTAACAGTGGTAACTTGAAGTTGTGCGAATAATGCATTACAACTTATTAGTGTAAAAACAAGAGTAAATTTTAAAAGGTAAGATGATAATTTCATTTTATAGATATTAAGCCATATATCATAGACAAAATTATTAAAAAAACGTTGCCTAAAGAAAATAAAGCAATTAATTGCATGAAAAACATTATTATTCACAATCAATTGTTAATTTGAGAAAATATTTTAAGAAACTAAAATTCTTGTTTTTTGATTTTTATTAATTTGTTTATTCTTTTTGTATCTTTGTACACTAAATTAAAATAATTGAAAGTAGAAGATATTAAAACGTTTTTTGATAAAGTTGAGCAAAGTACAAATATTGTTCTTTTTGTTCATCAAAATCCCGATGGCGATACTATTGGCGCTGCCCTAACCATGGGTAGCTTACTTAGTAAGCTAAATAAAAATGTGAATATAGTTTCACCAAATAAATTTCCTTCATTTTTGTCGTGGATGATTGGAAGCGAGAATATTATAATTTTTTCTGAACAAGCGGATGTTGCTAAAAAGAAAATAGCAAATGCGGATATGCTTATTGCTATGGACTTTAATGCATTCAGACGAATTGGAAGTGTATTAGGTGATATTTTTGCAAATTCAAAAGCATATAAAGTGATGTTTGATCATCATTTAGAACCTGACAAAGGGTTTGATTTGTATTTTTCCACAACAAAAACATCTTCATCTTCCGAAGTTGTTTACGATGTTATATCCAAATCAAATTTTTCGGATTTATTTACTAAAGAAATGGCTGAAAATATTTATGTTGGTATAATGACAGATACTGGGTCATTTAGTTATTCTTGTAATAATGTATCAACGTATCATGTTGTTGCCGATTTGATGAATTATAATATTGACGGCGAAGCTATTCATCGAAAAATTTACGATACATATTCCGAAAATAGAATGAGATTATTAGGTTTATGCTTGAGTGAGCGTTTGGTTGTTTTGCCCGAATTTTCTGCCTCATATATTTATTTGTCTAAATCCGATTTGTCAAAATATGGATACCAAACTGGCGATTCAGAAGGTGTTGTTAATTACGGATTATCTATCGAAAAAATTAATTTTACAGCACTTTTTACTGAACGTGAAAATAAAATAAGAATTTCTTTTAGGTCAAAAGGTCAATTTGATGTTAATAAGTTTGCTCGTACTCACTTTAACGGTGGAGGACACCGAAACGCCTCAGGAGCCGACTCATTTGATTCGTTAGAAGAAACCATCGAAAAATTTGAAAATGCGATTAAATTGTACAAATACGATTTGAACTTTTAGTTTTTTTATGAATCTCATAAAATATTCAAAATTTGGTCTTTATTCCTTAACTTTAATTAGTTTTGCATTTTATTTTGTGGCATGCGATAACAAAAATAAAACGAATAAAAAAAATGACATTAAACCTGAACAATATGCTGAGCCACTTATTAATGCAAATAAATCATTTATAAGATTAGAAGATGGTGATATCGATTTCTTCATAAAACGACATAATTTAATAATGGAGCGAAGCGAAACGGGATTGAGGTACAATATCATTGAAAAAGGTGAAAAGTATTTGCCTAAAGAAAAAGATAAAGTTGTTGTTGGCTATACCATGAAATTAATTACTGGTGAACTAATTTATAGTTCACAAAAAGATGGAAATAAAGAATTTGAAATTGGAAAAACAGACGAAATAAATGGGCTTCAAGAAGGTGTACGACTGATTGGAAAAGGTGGAAAAGCAATGCTGGTTATTCCTTCTTATTTAGCCTATGGTGTTGCTGGTGATGGATTTATGATTCGTCAGCGAATGCCTTTAATAATGGAAATTGAATTAAAAGAAATAATAAATCCAAATTAAATAATCTAAAATTTTATGAAAAAGAACATCTATTTATTAGTACTTGCATTTGTTGCAATTAGTTTGAGCTCATGCTCTAAATATCGTGGTTATGATGAAACCGAAAATGGTTTGTTTTACAAATTTTACTCTCAAGCCGAAGATGCTCAAAAACCTCAAATGGGCGATGTACTCACTCTTACTTTAGTTTACAAAACCGACAAAGATTCTATTTTAGAAGACTCAAGACAAAAACCATATCCTTTTATGTTAATTTTACGCGAATCTCAGTACAAAGGAGATATTTATGAAGGTTTAGCAATGATGCATTTAGGCGATAGTGCTTCGTTTATTTTGCGTGCCGATTCGTTTTATATGGCTACCGCTGGATTTCCTCAATTACCTGCATTTGTAACACCCGACATGATGTTGTATTTTGATTGTAAATTATCCGAAATTAAACCTCGTGCCCAGTTTGAAAAAGAAATGGCTGAAATGCAGAAAAAATATGCTGAAGAAATGGAAAAAAATAAAGAAGCTGAACCTGAATTAATTAAAAAATATGTTGCCGACAATAACATTAAAGCAAAACCTAGTGCATCGGGTTTATATTATATTGAAGTTGCAAAAGGTACAGGAACTCAAGCTGCTAATGGTATGAACTGTACCATGAATTATAAAGGAATGCTTCTTAATGGTCAAGTTTTTGACTCAAACGAAGGAAAAGAGCCTTTTACTTTTAAATTAGGTGAAGGTCAAGTTATAAAAGGTTGGGACGAAGGCGTTGCAAAAATGAAAGTTGGTGGAAAAGCTAAATTCATTATTCCATCGGCTATTGCTTATGGCGATAAAGGTGCTGGTCAACAAATTCCACCTTATGCTCCTCTTGTTTTTGAAGTTGAATTGTTAGATGCAAAATAATTTTTAAGGTTATACTTTCAAACCCAAATCTGTAAAGATTTGGGTTTGTTTTTTTATCTTAACTATATTTGCAAAAAAAAAACTAATGAAACTTCGCAAACCAGAATGGCTAAAAATTAAAATAAGTGGTGGAAAAGAGTATGTTGAGCTAAAACAATTAGTTGAAAAACAACATTTACACACCATTTGTAGTAGTGGAAAATGTCCAAATATTGCCGAATGTTGGAGTAAAGGAGCAGCTACCTTCATGATTTTAGGCGAAATTTGTACTCGCTCGTGTAAATTTTGTGCAACAAAAACTGGAAGACCTTTACCAATTGATGAAAACGAACCTACTGCAATTGCTCAGTCGGTTATGGCAATGAAACTTAAACATACGGTAATTACTTCGGTAGACCGCGATGATTTAATTGATGGAGGGGCTAATCATTGGGCAAAAACTGTGGCTGAAATTCGCAAATTAATGCCCGAAACTATTGTTGAAATTTTGATACCCGATTTTAATGCTAACGAGGAGTTAATACAAATAATAATTGATTCAAAACCAAATATTATTTCACATAATATAGAAACAGTAAAACGATTAACTCCCGAAGTAAGAAGTAAAGCAAAGTATGATGTGAGTTTAAAAACGTTGCAAATAATATCTAACAGTGGAATTTTAACCAAATCGGGATTAATGGTTGGCATAGGTGAAACTAAAAATGAAGTGGAAGAAACAATTATCGATTTATATCATTCGGGATGTCGGATTTTAACCATAGGTCAATATTTACAACCCACCATAAATAATATTGAGGTTCAGCGTTATGTTCATCCTGATGAATTTGCTGACTATAAATTATTTGCTCTTAATGTTGGGTTTAAACAAGTTGAAAGTGGTCCATTGGTTCGTTCGTCATATATGGCTGAACATTCGTTTGAAAATTTAAATGATAAAAAATGAAAGCAAAATTTGTTGATTGGGGCTTAATTGATTATAAAGAAGCGTGGGATAAACAACAAGCGGCGTTTGATTCGGTTGTGGCATACAAGCAAAAAATAACTACAATAATGCCTCATCAAATTATTTTTTGTGAACATCCACATGTATACACATTGGGTAAAAATGGAAATGCGAATAATTTGTTGATTCAAGATGAATTTTTGAAAAAAATAAATGCCACTTATTATCATATCGATAGAGGTGGAGATATTACTTATCATGGTCCCGGTCAAATTGTTGGCTATCCAATCATTGATTTAGAAGAAGCAGGTTTGTCATTAAAAGAATATGTTTTCAAAATGGAAGAATCCATTATACAAACACTTGGTTTTTTTGGAGTTACTTCAACTCGACTTCAAGGAGCTACTGGTGTTTGGTTGGATGCTGGATTGCCAAGTGCTCGAAAAATTTGTGCAATTGGCGTTAAAGCAAGTAGATATGTTACTATGCATGGATTTGCCTTTAATATTAATACCGACTTAAATTATTTTTCCTACATAAATCCTTGTGGATTTGTTGACAAAGGCGTTACTTCCTTAGCTAAAGAATTTAACTCGTTTCAGGATATTGATAAAGTGAAAAATGTGTTGAGGACTAATTTATTTAATCAGTTTAACATCGAAGAATTATAAAATGGATAAAAAGAAAATTTTTAGAGCTTTCCAAGATTATTTTATGATAGTCTTTGGATTATTTATTTACGTGTTTTCGTGGAGTGCTTTTTTGATTCCTTCGGGTTTAATTGGAGGTGGAGTGAGCGGAATATCAACATTGATATTTTATGTAAGTGGAGTTCCTGTTGGTATCTCCAACTTAGTTATAAATGCTTTATTAGTTGTTGTTGCAATTAGGATTTTAGGAGCAAAATTTGGAATAAATACTATTTTCGGCATTTTAACAAGTGCCATTTTATTTATGATATTACAACCGTTATTTCCTAAACCACTTGTGTCGGATCCTTTTATGTGCACATTAATTGGTGGAATGTTGTCGGCATTTGGAATAGGTGTGGCATTTATTAATGGTGGTAATTCGGGTGGTACCGATATAATTGCTTTAGTGATAACTCATTATCGCAATATCAGTCCGGGTAGAGTTATAATGTATCTCGATGTAATTATTGTTGCATCTTCATTTTTAGTTTTTCAATCCATCGAAAAAATTGTATTTGGTTATGTTATTATGGGGGTTTTTAGCTACACTCTTGATACCGTTATTGAAGGCTCAAAACAGTCGTATCAAATAGTGATATTTTCAAAAAATAATCAAGAAATTGCAGATAGAATTGGCAACGATTTAAAACGTGGAATTACTTTTTTAAAAGGAGAGGGGTGGTATACCAAAAGCGAACAAGATGTATTGATGGTTATTGCTCAAAAGCACGACAAACAAAAAATTATGAAGATAATCAACGAAATTGATAAAGAAGCTTTTTTATCGATTGCTAAAGTGAGTGGTGTATTTGGGAAAAATTTCGATAGAATAAAA
Source organism: uncultured Lentimicrobiaceae bacterium (assembly GCA_964521105.1). Classification (GTDB taxonomy): domain Bacteria; phylum Bacteroidota; class Bacteroidia; order Bacteroidales; family WCHB1-69; genus JAQUGA01. Next base: position 18,400 of record CAZFPO010000037.1, read on the forward strand.
TTGTAAATTCCAAATAGGTTGAGTTTATTAAAGTCTGGTATTTGTTTCGATAAGGAAAGAGTCTTTAAACATTTATGGCAACAAACTATTGATTTTATCTACACTATCTTTAGCATCACCATAAAGCAAAGATGAATTTTCTTTGTAAAACAATGGGTTTTCAACGCCTGCATATCCAACTGCCATGGAACGTTTCATAACAATTACTTTTTTTGCTTTCCAAACTTCTACAGTTGGCATTCCATATATTGGGCTATCTTCATCTTCCATAGCACTTGGGTTTACAGTGTCGTTTGCTCCAATTACCATTACAACATCAGTTTGTTTTAGCTCAGGGTTAATTTCGTCCATTTCTAAAACAATGTCGTAGGGGATGTTTGCTTCGGCAAGCAAAACATTCATGTGCCCTGGTAGTCGACCAGCCACGGGATGAATGCCGAATTTTACATCTTTACCTTTTAATTGAAGTTTTATCACTAAATCATGGATTGGGTGTTGAGCTTTGGCTACAGCCATACCATATCCAGGTACAATTGCAATCGTATTTGCTTCGTTTAGCAATTCTGCAACTTCTTGGTGAGAAATAGAATGTACATTTCCTTCAATTTTTTTTCCGGTTTTTTGTTCTTGACCAAATCCACCTAAAATAACCGAGAAAAAAGGACGATTCATGGCTTTGCACATAATGATTGATAAAATTGCTCCAGAACTACCAACCAATGCACCAGTAATAATCAATAAATCGTTACCCAGCATAAAGCCAGCAGCTGAAGCAGTCCACCCCGATAGTGAATTAAGCATTGATATTACAACAGGCATATCCGCTCCACCAATAGACATCACCATAATAACTCCAAAAAAAGCTGCTATCAAGGTCATTGAAATTAAATAAATGATTGCAATGGGTTCGCCCATTTGAACAATAAATAATACACCTAAAATTATTACTGTAATAAGTAAAATTATATTTAGTAAATCTTTAATTTTAAAATAGAGCGGTTTGCCACTGATGCTTTCGTTGAGTTTTCCCCATGCAATTACAGACCCTGTAAATGTTATAGAACCTATAAATATGCCGATATATACTTCAACCATGTGAATTATTTTTTCGGCATTATGCATTTGGTCAACATTAGGATTAATAAACGAACCAAATCCGACCAAAACAGCAGCCAAACCTACAAAACTATGTAGCAAAGCAATTAATTGAGGCATCGAAGTCATTTCAACCTTGCGTGCAATCACTATACCTATAACAGAAGCAATAATTAGTGCAATCAAAATGTAAATATAACCATTTATACTAATGCCACTAAGCGTTGCGGTAATCGCAATTAACATCCCAATAATTCCATACCAAATGCCTTTTTTTGCTGTGTTTTGCGATGATAAGCCCGAAAGGCTTAATATAAAAAGTATTGAAGCAAAAAGATAGGCAGCTATTTGTAAATTTGCAGAAATCATATTTTATTTTTTAAACATTTTCAACATACGGTTTGTAACTGTAAATCCACCAACTATATTTATTCCTGCTAATAGTATTGCACCAAAAGATAAAATTGACATTGGATTTGTGAAGTCGTTAGTAATTTGAAGTAAGCCACCAATAATAATTATTCCACTGATTGCATTGGTTACCGACATTAAAGGAGTGTGTAATGCATAAGTAACATTCCAGATTACATTCCAACCGACAAAAATAGCAAGAACAAAAGCCGTAAAATGTCCCATAAATTCTGAGGGTGCAATTTGTCCCAAGGTTATAATTGAAATGCCAATAATGGCTAACCAAATGATATTAGTAAGAACTTTATTTTTGAGATTATTCGGTTTGGTAACTTTTTTTTCATCAACGTTCATTTTTTTAGGAATATTGCTAACGGATAGAGGTTCGGGAGGCCAATTAATAGTGCCTTGATAAACAACCATTGCTCGTTTAATAATATCATCATTCATGTTTATTGTAAAATGCTCCGAATCACCCATTTCATCAAGTAAGTTGCACAAATTATTTCCATACAAAAAACTGGCTTGCTTTGGCATTTGATCAACTTTGCCTAAAATAAGAACTCCTTTTTCGGTGGTTATGATTTCGTTATGTTTAGTTAAAACGCAGTTGCCACCTGTTGATGCGGCTAAATCAACAATTACCGAACCTGGTTTCATTGCTTGTACATGATTTTCGAAAATCAATTTTGGAGCTTTTTTGCCTGGTATTTGAGCCGTTGTGATGATAATATCTACTTCTTTGGCTTGTGCTAAAAAAAGCTCCATTTCGGCATCTATAAATGCTTGACTCATCTCTTTACTATATCCCGATTCGGTACTGCCATCTTCATCAATTTGAACGGTAATAAACTCAGCTCCCATCGATTTAATTTGTTCTGCAACCTCTTTTCGGGTGTCAAATGCCCGCACAATTGCACCAAGCGATTTTGCAGTTCCAATAGCCGCTAAGCCTGCCACTCCTGCGCCAATCACTAATATTTTTGCAGGTTCAACTTTACCTGCTGCCGTAATTTGCCCATTTAAAAAACGACCAAAATAATGTGATGCCTCAATTACCGAACGATAACCTGCAATATTTGCCATTGACGAAAGAACATCCATTTTTTGTGCTCTTGAAATTCGAGGTATGGCATCCATGGCAATTGAATCAATTTGTGCGTTAGCAAGTTTTTTTAATAAATCAAGATTGTTTGCTGGATTTAAATAACTTAATAATAGGGTTTTAGGCTTCATTAGTGCAATCTCATCATCGGTGGGAGGCTGAACTTTTAAAATTATTTGAACTTCAGCAAATAATTCTTTTTTAGATTTTATAATTACTGCACCAATCTTTTCATATTCTTTGTCTGAAAAATTTGCATTTTTCCCGGCATCTGATTCTATATATACTTGAAACCCTTTTTTTATTAACCTAATTACATTAACAGGACTTAACGAAACTCTGAATTCATTTTCAATTGTTTCTTTAGGTATTCCAATTTTCATTTTGGTTTTTTTTTGAACAAGCAAATAAACAGTTTTTTTTCACATAAAGTTTAATTTCTCAAAAATATTTAATGATTTGAGAAAAAAAAATAAATTCTTGAATTTTTTAATGAGGTTGTTCTGTGAAATAAAATAGTGAATATCAATAACATATGAGCTTTTGTCATTATTATTTTGTGGAAAATTATAAAACATTTTATAAAAATTATTGTTTGATTTTTTTAAATGTTAATGTATATTTACTCAAAATTATTATTTATTATGGATAAAAGGCATGTGTTTTTTTGTAAAGTATTCGTTTTTATGATTATTTTTTTTGATAATTATAGTATAAATGCTCAAAGAACAACTGATGTTGGTTATTTGAGAAAGGTATGGTGGTCGGTTGAACCCATTTATGTTAAGCCACGATCCAATAAAATAATGGTAAATATTGGGGCACAATACAATGTTTCGGGCGATGCAACTGGAAATGCAGGAGCATACCTTTATTCACGAATAAATGTATCGAGGTTTATTTTTTCGGGATTGTTTGCAATGAATCCGGAAATGGATTACAGTATAAAAGAGGGAACCATTGTTTTTTGTTTTAAAGGTAAATCGAACCGTAAAAATGGAATGGATTACGACGACGAAAGAGTTGCTATTAATTTTAAAACGGGTGGTTCTCACAAAATTATTTCACCTGGAAAAGTTACTTATACCAATGTTTCTTATCAAACTGCGTATGGAGCCACCACCAATTATTACTCAAATGATGCAGTGTATAAAGTAACAACAACAACAACTAAAATTGAAAATGTTAAGAAGAGAGTGAAATCGTATGCCACGTTAAATGTTCCCAAATATACGGTATCTGGTTTGTCGCTTGGGGTTTATGATTGGAAATTACATCACGATTCAGCTGGGATTGTAAATGTACAGGGGTTTTCGTTTGGTATTGTAACTAGCATAAACCAAAAAGCAAAGTACAAATTTAATTGGGAAGAACGAATTAATGATGTAACAGTTTATGGAGTAGGTGATTATAAAGAAACACCTACTGGGAAAATTCGACGTAAAGGGAGTAAAATTGGCAGAGTAAATTCAACAATTGATGTTGTTTTAGAATTTTTATATGCTCCTATTGTAAATTTTCAACATAATCAACAATATATTACCCCATTAAATGATACCATTGCACAATTAAAAGACATACCAAAAAAGTACTTTGGATTTAGAATTCGTTCGGAAATTAGAAGAGGAATTTTTTCAATTCGAAATGAATTGGGGCTAAGACCGGGTGTTAAAACAAAAGCTGGTGGCGAAAAAGGGGAAGATAACTTTTTTACTACCAAAGTTCTTACAGGTGCTTATTTGGTTTTTGGATTAGGAATTGGAATAGGTGCTTGGTAAAATTTGGTTTTTGGTTTGATAAATTATTTTATAAAATCGAAATAGTGCAAATAATACCAAATTGAATTTGTATATAGTCCAATGACGTAATACAAATTCTAATTTGTTTTATGCCGATGTTAATAATAAATAGTACAATGAACCGCCTAAAAGGCTGATAAATTGGACTATATTATTATTCAAATCGGCATAAGAACATTCAGCCAGTATGATTATTTTAAAAAAGTC
>CAZFPO010000038.1:0-22923 GCA_964521105.1 uncultured Lentimicrobiaceae bacterium
TTAACATTTTTGAAAGCTGTTTGTTCATTCAAAAACTATTCCAAAAACAAATTATATTTTTAAACATTTCAAATAAAATTGTGTTTAAACGATACAAAACAAAATTTATACGATTACTATATGAAAAAGTTTCTTTTGCTGTTACTATTTCCAACAATTCTTTACTCGCAATCGGGAATCATCAAAGGGAGAGTGTTTAATGAAAAAAACAACGAACCACTCCCATTCGTAAATTTGATTATAGATGGTACAAATATCGGCTCAACAAGCGACCTTGATGGAAATTTTATTTTTACCGGAATAAAACCGGGGTATGTTAAACTTGCTGTTAGCACACTAGGATACGAAAAAAAAATCACCGAAGAGTTTCTGGTTACAAACGCAAGAACATTTAATATCAATATACCTTTAAAAGAGGTAGGAATTCAATTAAATGCAGTAGATATAGTTTCATCGGCTTTTACAAAATATCAAGAAAGTCCAACTTCGGTAAAAACTTTAGGCATTTCGGAGTTAGAAAGAAGCCCTGGTGGAAACAGAGATGTTTCAAAGGTTATTCAGTCGTTACCTGGTGTTTCTTCGGGACCTTCATTCCGAAACGATGTTATTGTTCGGGGAGGTGGATCATCTGAAAACAAATTTTATTTAGATGATATTGAAATTCCAAACCTTAATCATTTTTCAACTCAAGGAGCTTCAGGTGGTCCGGTTGGCATTGTTAATATTGATTTTGTTCGAGAATTAGATTTTTACTCATCTGCTTTTCCTGTAAATAGAGGCAATGCGTTAAGTTCGGTTTTAAATATGAAGCAAATTGAAGGAAATAAAGAAAAATTAAGATTTAAAGCCACAGTGGGTGCATCTGACTTTGGTTTAACGTTAGATGGTCCAATTAATAAAAAAACAACTTTCTTACTTTCTGCCCGCCGATCCTATCTACAATTTTTATTTAGTGTAATTGGATTACCTTTTTTGCCAGTATATAACGACTACCAGTTAAAGGTAACCCACAAAATTGATGATAAAAACCAAATTAATATTATTAGTATTGGGGCATTAGACAATTCAACATTGAATACTGGAATTAAAAATCCTTCCGAATATCAAAAATATCTTCTAGGTTATCTACCAGTAAATGAGCAGTGGAATTATACCTTTGGAATAGTTTACAAGCACTTTTCAAAAAATGGATACCAAAATTGGGTATTAAGTCGAAACTATTTAAATAATGTACAATATAAATATCCTAATAACGATGAGTCAAAAAGTCGGATTTTAGATTATAATTCATACGAAATTGAAAACAAATTCAGATTTGAAGATATCAGAACAATTAATAATTACCGTCTTACAAGTGGTTTGGGTGGCGAATACGCTAAATATTCAAATGACACCTATCAAAAACTTTTTGTTGGGAGTACCGAAAAAATTGTAAATTATAATTCGTTTTTAGACGTTTTTAAATGGAATATTTTTGCTCAAATTACTAAAACCTATGGCGAAAACTTAACATTATCAGCTGGCTTGAGAAGTGATGCTAATAACTATTCTACATCAATTTCAAATTTATTAAATCAGATATCACCTCGATTTTCTGCTTCATATTCCTTTACTCAAAATACATCCTTAAATTTCTCCATAGCTCGCTATTATCAAATGCCCGCGTATACATCGCTTGGCTACAAAGACTTATCTGGCAAATTTGTAAATAAAAGTAATAATATTAAGTATATCCAGTCAAACCACATTGTTGCGGGAGTAGAACATTTTATAGATAAAAACACTAAAATTAATGCAGAGTTATTTTATAAAACATACAACAATTATCCTTTTTCGGTTAGGGATTCTATTTCGTTGGCTAGCAAAGGTGCCGATTTTGGAGTTGTTGGCGATGAAGAAATTCAATCTAAGTCAAAAGGCAGAGCTTATGGGTTTGAATTTTTTGCACAACGCAAACTAAGCAAAAACATTGATTTTACAATTTCATACACTTTTGTCAGGAGCGAATTCACCGATAAAAAAGAAAAATATATTCCTTCAGCTTGGGACAACAAGCATTTATTTAATATTATTCTTACTAAATCGTTCGAAAAAAATTGGAATGTTGGTTTAAAATGGAAATTTATTGGAGGCTCACCTTATACTCCCGATGATCTTCTAAACTCAAGTTATGTTTTGGTGTGGAATAATACGGGCAGAGCCATACCTAATTATGATAAATTTAATCAAGAACGGCTAAAACCATTTCATCAACTAGATATTAGAGTGGATAAAGCATATTACTTTAAAAAGTTTTCAATGATGTTTTATTTAGATGTTCAAAATTTATATGCTTTTGTATCCGACTCTGCTCCTATCTATGTTTTAAAACGCGATTCAAACGGAATACCAATAATTAACAACCCTAACGACCCAATACAAAATCAGCAATACCAACTTAGAACATTAGAAGGTAATAGTGGTGCAACCGTTTTACCTACAATTGGAATTATATTTGAATTTTAATAAAATTTGAAAGGAAAATCGTTATGTACAAAAAGATATATTCAGAAATTAAAAAAGAAAAATTTTTAACAGCGGTCGCATTTATAACCGCACTATCATCTATCATAATTTTAACTTCATGTACTGGATCGGGACGAAAAAACAATACCCCAACCCCACCAGAGTTAATAGTAACAAATCCCACATCTAACGGTTTTGAAATTCAACTTGAATTTTTCAAAGGAATTAATCACAATCACCCTTTAATGGCTGTTTGGAGTGAAACCACCGAGGGTAAATACATCGAAACTTTATATGTTGCAGAATCCATTGCAAAAGGCATGTACAAACATGGCGATAACAAAACTGGCAAATGGCTACCAGGTCCAATCCGTAGACCTGCCACCCTACCCTATTGGGCACATAAAAGAGGTGTAAAAGAAGAAGATGGATTGTTTATTCCAACTTTTTTAACTCCAATGCCTGATGCTATTACAGGTCCGACACCTAAAGGTAATTTTATTCTAGAAGCAAAAACAACGAAAGAATATCCCGAAACATTTAACGTACTTTTTGAAATAAATCAATCATGGGACTGGAATGAGTATTGGACTAACGGGAAATTCCCTGACGATAAAGAATACAAAACTTCGAGTCAGCCTTCGGTAATTTATAAAGCAACGCTTCAAAAATCAAAGAGCAAGGAGACATATCAATTAATTGCCATTGGGCATGGGCATTATTCGGGTGCTAATGGTGAGCTTTTTACCGATTTAAACACCCTAACTACAGCTTTAAAAATTGCAGATAAAATTTTGGTTAAGATTAAATAATTTGTTTTTTAATCGGTTGATTAAGACATAACAGGTTTTATTCTTTTTATTTAGGATTGAAACCTGTTCTGTCTTTACGCTGGTTTTATTTTTTTTATTTAGGATTGAAACCTGTTATCTTTACGCTAAAAAATATAGATAAATTTTGCGTTGAATAAGACATAACGTGTTTTATTCTTTTTATTTAGGATTGAAACCTGTTAAATCTTTATCAAGTTAGAAAAAAATTTATTCAATTAGCTTAGCTACTCTTTCAAAAATAAATTTAAACCAATACGTGAAATTTTCGGGTTTTGAGACAATTTCCTGACGAATTTCAGAAATACTTACCCATCGATAATCATGAACTTCTTCCGTATTGGGAACTGGATTATTTGAACAAAAGCCGAGAAACACATGGTCAATTTCATTTTCGATTAATCCATTATCAAATGCAAAGCGATATTGAAACGAAAATTTGAAAAACAAATCACAATCCATTCCCATTTCCTCCACTAAGCGTGAATGAATTGTATTGTTAAATCCTTCGCCTTCCACAGCATGACTACAACAAGCGTTTGTCCACAAACCCGGCGAATGATATTTCGAAAATGCTCTTTGTTGTAAAAGCATTTCTTTTTTATCATTAAAAATAAAAATGGAAAATGCACGGTGTAACAAACCCTGCTCGTGAACTTCTAATTTATCCCGATAACCAATAATTTCATCATTTTTGTTAACAATAGCTATTTGGTGTAGCATGACTTTTATAATTTTTCTACAAAAATAAATTAATAAGTCAGCTTTTGTATAAACCATCCATTTATTAATATTTCTTTTCTTGAATTAACTTTCCGCTTTCGTCCCACATAAGCCAATTCCCGATTTTTTCGCCAGCTTTATACTCCATAAAATAACGTTTTACGCCATTTTCATCCCAAATAATCCATATCCCATCTTTTAAATCATTTGAAAAACTAGCTTCACCAAGTTTTGAGCCTTTTTCGGAATAAGTAATCCATTTACCATCTTTTTTACCTTTAATAAAATATCGCTCTTCTTTAATTTTTCCATTATTAAAATAAATGGTCGTTTTCCCTTCAGGTAAACCATCTTTAATAGTAGTTTGCTGAAGTAAAACACCTTCTTTATTATATTCGGAATAAATACCATTATATAGCTTTTTGCTTTGGTAATATTTTCCATCAACAACTTCAATTTTCTGTGTTTTACAACTTATTGCAAGTACAAACAACAAACTAATAAAAAATATTTTCTTCATATATATTGACAAAAAATCGTTACAAAAATAAAAAATAAGGCAAATCAATAGACTTGCCTCAAAATAATATATTTAATTCACATTAATACGCTGTTTCCAAAACAACATTTTTATCTAAAACGCTACCAGCATTGAACGAAACTTTCATAATTTCTTTCGATTTATACGAAATCATTGATACATTAATTGTATAAGTGCCAGGTGCTACATCTGAAATAATATAATTTCCATCTAAGTCGGTATAAACCTTTATATCTGTCCCTTCGATAGAAATACATGCACCGGCAATGCTTTCACCTGTAATAACATCTATTACTTTACCACTTACAATCGACTTTGTAGCATCATTTGCTTTTTTAGGATTTAAGTCACCGTTATCTGCCATTAGCGACTGAATACTAATAAAAAGTGCGAAAATTAAAACTATTTTTTTCATATTATTTGATTTCAAATTTTATGACACAAATTTACAACCGATAGTAATTCCTTTTTCAAAATTTCGATTAAGATTCTATTACTATTATGTTACGGAATTGTTACGTGCAAAAATTATAGTTAACATCTTAAAATAAATCTTAACTTATTGTATTTATGTTATTTAAAATATTTTCTCATTATTTTTTACGTAGGATTTTATTTTTGGAGTTAACACAAACTTAATTTTGGGTTAACCTGCTTTTTCACAAAAGATAGTTGCTTTGTAAATTAAAATAAATAGGTATGACAAAATTTTTCAAATTGCTTATAATAACCATCGTAATACAATTTTTACAAATAAATTTATTTAGTCAAACGGGCTGTGCAAGGAATAATAAAGGATAAGAAAACACAAGAAACAATAGTTGGAGCAAATGTATATATACAAGGAACAACCACTGGTTCGGCATCAAATTTAGAAGGTAATTTTGAAATTAAAAATTTACCCTCTGGAAATTATACAATTATAGTTTCGTTTATTTCATACAAAACACAAAAAATTGAAAATGTAAAAGTTTCGGCTAACAAATCTACTACATTAAATATTGATTTAGAAGAAGTTACAACTATACAAGGAGTTGTAGTTCAAGCAAAACGAAAAACCGACACCGATGTTTCGATGATTAACGCAATAAAAGCCAGCAACTTAGTAGTTAGTGGAATGTCTTCTCAGCAAATCTCTCAATCACAGGATAAAGACGCATCGGAAGTAGTTCGTCGTATACCTGGTGTTACGATAATTGATGATAGATTTATTGTAGTGCGAGGACTAATTGAACGATACAACTCGGTACAACTTAATAATTCATCTACCCCAAGTTCCGAATCGGACATAAAAGCATTTTCGTTTGACTTAATTCCAAGCTCAGCCATTGATAGAATATTAGTTTATAAAACACCTGCTCCCGAACTACCAGCCGAATTTTCGGGAGCAAATATTGCCATTTTTACTAAAAACATTCCCGAAAAAAATGGATTTCAAATTTCTTACTCATCATCATTCCGAAACAACACTACTTTTGAACCATCATACAAATATCAAGGATCAACTACTGACAAATTTGGATACGATGACGGATTAAGAGCTATTCCATCAATAATTCCATCAGCCGAAGAATTTAGTAAAATTATAAATAATCCCACCCTTGAAAATAAACAAAAACGAGCTGAATTTGGCAGAGCTTTTTCAAAAACATGGAGTGCAAGTGAATATAAAGCTCCCATTGATCAAAGTTTTGGATTAAACTATACTGGATCATTCATTATCAATAAAATAAAAATTGGAAATATTACCTCGCTATCGTACAGCAATAATTTTTAAAATAGCGTTACAGAATTAAACTCTTATAACGGATATGACACAATAAACGATATTAGCGTTACATCCTATCATTTTATAGACAGTGCATATTCAAATTCAATAAAAATAAGTGGTTTATCAAATTTCTCGGTTCAATTGAACGAAAATCATAGTATTGAGTTCAGAAACTTAATAAATCAGCAAGGAGTTACAAAAACCACATACCGATCGGGAGTGGAAAATTATCGAGATCAATTTATTAAATCAACCGAACTAAATTACAACCAGCGATTTATGCTAAATAGCCAACTGGGTGGTAATCATAAATTGTTTGATGGAAACACAAAATTTACATGGACAATTGGCTACTCAAAAGTAACTCGAGAGCAACCCGACATCAGGCGTTTAACAAGTACATTGCCCTTAATACAAGAGCCCGACAATAGTTATTTTGGACAATACTGCGTTTATTTTCCAAACAGAGCCGACCCAGAGCTGGCTGGCAGATTATTTTTAAATATGAATGAAAAAATTTGGGTATACTCAGCTGACATTGAACAAAAAATTAAAATTAATGATAAACATGAACCAACTTTAAAATTTGGTTTCTTTCAAGAAAATAAATACAGAACATTCAATTCACGTTTATTTGGATTCGTTCGAAATAGTCAAACACCATGGTATTATGGCTATCAAAATGTAGATACTCTATTTGCTGACTATAACATTAACTACTCGAAGGGTATACGATTAGATGAAGCCACTATCCCAACCGATTCATATACTGCAGAAAACGAATTATCAGCAGGATATATTGCCGTAAAACATGTTTTATGGAAAAAGTTCTCAATATATGGAGGCATTAGAATTGAGAAAAACCAAATGATTTTAACTTCAAAAAATGCAAACTTGTCCGAATACGTTCAATGCCGTGATACAATAAATTTGTTTCCATCGATAAACTTAAGTTATAATTTTAATACCCAAAGTTTAATTAGATTTGCTTATGGCAAAACAATAAACCGTCCCGAATTTAGGGAAATAGCACCATACAATTTTTATAATTTTGAAGAAAAAGCTGGAATGTATGGAAATCCAAATTTAAAATCAGCTTATATCGACAATATTGACCTTCGTTACGAATTTTACCCAAGTAATTCAGAAATAGTAAATATTGGAATGTTTTTTAAATCATTTACTAATCCAATTGAAGCTAACGCAATAAGTGCTGGTTCGGGGAAAAACTTTACATTTAAAAACGCTGAAAATGCACAAAGCTTAGGTTTTGAAATTGATGTAAAAAAAACATTTTCAAAACTAAATACTAATTTACCATTTTTTAAGTGGATAAAAAACACAGCAATAGTTCTAAATGCCTCCTATATTAATAGTCAGGTTAAAATTACCGACCCAATGGCTCGCGAAAAAATTCGACCAATGCAAGGACAATCACCATATATAATAAATACAGGAATTTTTTACCAAAACGATTCGTTAAAATTTTCATGTTCCATCATGTACAATGTTATTGGTAGACGTATTGCTTATGTTGGCGATGTGGATAATCCTCACATATACGAATTGCCGCGAAATAGTTTAGATGCAACACTAATTAAAACAATTTTTAATAAAGTTCAACTAAAATTTGGCATAAAGGACATTTTAAACCAAGCAATAGTATACGAACAATATGAAACTGTTCGTTTAAGCTCATCGCCAGATGTCGAACAAACAAGAGTTCAAACTATTAAATCGGTAAAACCAGGAATGCAAGTAATTATTGGCATCAATGTGGCTCTATAAGATAAATGAATTTTCGGCATCATTGAGCCTTTTATATAAGCTAAAATAGTCGATAAAACAATTAATATCAACAGGAATTGAATTAACATTGTGTATTTGGGTCGGCAATAAATATTCAGGCAACAAAGCTTGTAATTCAACAAATAAGTTGTTATTTCCTATTGATAAGTTTTGAACAAAAAGGTGAATTTCTTCGTAACCTACAATATTTTTATATGTAATCGAGATTACATCTTCAATTTTTAATATTTGACGAACTTTTTTTTCGAGAACTGAGCTATCTATTGGGATATTATCAAAAATAATTTGCTTAAAAACCGACGAAACGGGGATTATCATACCTTCATCATTAATAAAACCAATTAATTCTGTTTTATATAAAAAGTTATCGTATGGAGAAAAAATATCATCACAAACCCTATCTTCTAATAAATCATTTTCAAAATTATATAAAGAAGTATAGTTAATATTGTTGTTTTTTAATACCATCTCGCCAATTTCTCCGGCTCGCAACTCATCATTAAAAGAGTTTATTATTGAAACTTTATATCCATCAAAAGGCTTACCTAATGAAACAACTTTATCATAAGCTAAAACATAATCAGCACTTTCAATTTCATAAGCAGAAAACAAACCAAAAATAAAAGGAGAAAAACCTACATTAAAAATATAAGCATTTGAAGCACATTTTATTATTTTAGAAGCAATCTTTTCAAATAAAAAATCTCCAACTATTAACAAGTATTTTAATGACCACAACGAAATATCTTCAAAAAAAGGTTCTAACTGTTTTAAAGCATACGGTGTAATGAATGAAAAAGATATTTGATACTCATCAATAACCGAATAAGCTGTATATGCTCTGTTTATTTTAGATGGGATAGTAAAAAAACAAGCACCCGACTTCAGCGATAAGAAAAAAGTATAAATTGATAATGGATGTGAAAAATCAAAAAAAGAAAGGAATTTATCAGAAGAATTAAATTTAAAATTAAAAAATAAAGAAGAATTTATAGAAAGAGAAACATCGTTCCATTTATATTGAATAAGTTCGTTTGAATGCCCATAAACATTGCAAAAAGTGAGAAAAAACTCATTATCAGGATAAATATTAAAAAAAAGGATATTATTATCGAAATCGTCAACATATTCAGTATTAACAAATTCAACATGTTCTGCTAAATCAATCGAATCAACAACGATATCGCTTGAACTTAAAACCAAACGACATTTAGTTTTTTGTACTAAATTATAATTGTATTCAAAGTCTTTCGAGTTGTCGAGAATCACTAAGGTTTTACCCGATGCCCATATTGAAATAATGGAAGCAAAAGTAGCTAGATCATTATTAAAAACTACACCAATAATTTTTTCGTTATAGTACTTTTCATTAACTAAATTATTAATTTGAACAGATTTTGAAAAAAGTTCCGAGTAAGCATAAAAAACTCTATCAATACATAATACTGGATTTGAATTATGGGAATTAATATATTCAAAAATATCGATTAACATTTTATTTTAGATTATTTACAAATTTACAATTATTAATAAATCAAATGCCGAATTTATTAAAAAATTAGATGCTTTTTTATTATTATAAAACAAAACAAATACTGAATATTAAATTAACCATTATTTAATATGAATTTATTATTTTTGTGAAAAACAAAAAAAAATGGATATTAAAACGATATTATTAGTTGATGACGAAGTTGACATACTGGAATTTTTGACTTATAATTTAAAAAAAGAAGGTTTTAATGTATTCACAGCTCAAAATGGCAAAGATGCAATAAAAATTGCAAAAGAAACTAAACCAAATGTAATATTATTAGATGTTATGATGCCTGAAATGGATGGCATTGAAACATGCTCGGAATTAAGAAATATACCCGAAGTTTCCGATTGTTTTATTGTCTTTTTAACGGCACGTAATGAAGATTATTCTCAAATTGCAGGTTTAGAGGCTGGTGCTGATGATTATATTAGCAAGCCCATTCGTCCAAAAGTTCTAATAAGTAAAATAAATGCATTATTTAGAAGAGTAAACAAAGTTCAAAATAAAATTTCAGAAGATAAAATTATTTTAACGGATATTGTAATAGATAAAGAAAAATACATAGTTACTATCCAAAACAAGGACATTTCTTTACCTAAGAAAGAATTTGAAATTTTAGCAGTTTTAGCATCAAAACCAAACAAAGTATTTCGTAGAGAAGAAATTTTTGCAAAAGTTTGGAACGATAATGTTATAGTTGGCGACAGAACTATCGATGTGCACGTTCGTAAAATTCGCGAAAAAACAGGATTGGATAATATTAAAACAATAAAAGGAATTGGCTATAAATACGAAGAAAATTAGTATTTGACAATATTTTCATGAAAAATTCTAACCCAAAATATATTGCAATTAGTAATTCTTTATTAATAACAATAATTAGTCTTGCAAGCATAGGTATTTTGCTATATGTAGAGCCTGTTTATGGTATTTGGGTATTATTACCAATTGTACTATTGCAGTTTTTGCTAATATTTTGGATATTTTATTATTCACTTCGAAAGTTTATTTACGAAAAAATCAGAATTATTTATAAAAACATACATAACTTCAAAGTAAATAAGGAACAATTTTCACAAAAATCATATTCGGATAACGAGTTGTTTGAAAAAGTAAATGAAGAGGTTTTAAAATGGGCTGTTGATAAAAAGATGGAAATTGAAACCTTAAAAAAACTAGAACAATTTAGACGAGAGTTTTTGGGCAACGTATCGCATGAGCTTAAAACTCCAATTACAAACATTCAAGGGTACATTCTCACCTTACTCGAAGGAGGAATTGACGATGCTGAGATTAATAAAAAATATTTAATTCGAACCGAAAAGAACATCAATCGTATGATTGAAATAGTTAACGATTTAGAAGAAATATCAAAACTTGAAACGGGTGAACTGAAGTTAAATTACACAAAATTTGATATTGTTCAATTAACAAAAGAGGTTATCGAAATTTTAGAATTGAAAAAAAATGAAGCAAAAGTTGAGATAAGTTTTGCAGAACAATATTCTCAAATTTTTGTAAATGCCGACCGCGAAAACATCAAAAAAGTGCTAACAAATTTAATCGAAAACTCTATAAAGTACAGTAGAACTGAGTTTGGAAAAACCAAAATTAGTTTTTTAGATATGGATGAGTATATTTTAACCGAAATTACCGACAACGGAATTGGAATTGAAGAAGATAATATACCTCGTTTATTTGAACGTTTTTTCAGAGTTGATAAAGCACGAACACGTAACACAGGAGGTTCAGGATTAGGATTAGCAATTGTTAAGCACATCATCGAAGCACATCATCAAACAATAAATGTACGAAGCACAATAGGTATAGGGAGCACTTTTGCCTTTACGCTTAAAAAGGGGATGTAGTTTTTGGAGCTTTATCTTTTATTTTTTTGTCCTTTTCAACATTTACAATTTCTCTAACTTTCACACCGCCCTTATATTCAACCTGTAAAACAATTTTACCCTCCGAATTCCAATTGGTCCATATTCCCTCTTTTATTTTATTGTAAAATGTTCCTTCACTTGCTTTTTTGCCATTTGGATAATACTCCGCCCACTTACCATTGGGTTTATCTTCAAAAAAAGCTTGATCACGCATTCTAGCTCCACGATTATCATAAAATGTCCAAATTCCTTGCTTTTTACCTTTTACATAAGGTCCTTCATTTAATTTTTTCCCAAGTTCTGACCACTCCGTCCACTTTCCTTCTTTAAAATCATCTTTATAGTTACCCTCCTCTTTTTTCTTTCCATTAGCATACCAATAGGTCGATTTGCCGTTTTTCAATCCTTTTATATAATGATTTATATACTTTTTTTGTCCTTCATAAAACCAGCCCTTCCACTCACCATCCATCATTCCAATTTTGAATGTTCCCTGATCTTGCATTGTTCCATTTTTATACCATTGAGTCCAAATTCCGTTTTCACGATCATTAACAAACGAACCTTCACGCTGTTTTTTTCCATCTTCGTAAAATGCTTGCCACAAACCGTTCCTAGAACCTTTATAATACTCTCCCCTTTTCCAAAGCTTTCCATTTTCGTAAAAATAGACCCATTTACCATGTAATGCACCCGCTAAAAAAGTGCCTCTACTAGCTATGTTTCCATTTTCATGATAATAAATCCAAACACTGTCTTGTAAATCGTTTGAAGTTTTTCCTTCCATTTCCTTGTTCCCATTTTTAAACCACCAAATGGCATATCCATCTAATTTATCATTCACATAATTTCCTTCAAACATTAACTGTCCATTATCGTGGTATTCACGAACTAGCCCTTCAACTTTATCATCAACGTAAGTACAAAGTTTTGACAACGTGTCATTTTTATGCCAAAATTTCCATTCCCCAACTTTTTTTCGATCAATTTTACTACCTATAGACTCTCTATTTCCGTTTGCATGCCAACTTTTAAAAGGACCATTTTCTTCATTACATTCTATCATAAGTTGCCCATTATCAAACCAATATTTCCATAATCCAATTTTTAAACCATCTTTGTATTCTCCCTCGGCAATTTTTTGTCCGTTCTTTTCCCAAAACTGCCATTTACCAGTTTCTTTTCCATTTATTGCATAACCTTCACTTCGCTTATTACCATTTAACCATTTGTTTGTAACTAAATTTTGAGCCGATGCTATTTGGCAAATAATAAATAAAATAACAAAAAGAATTTGTTTCATATTGCGTAATAATAAATTTAAGCTATAAAATTAAAAAAATATAAGCACACCTATCTATTAAAAAATTAAAAAAATGAATGATATAACATTTTGGTAATCGCATCAAATTAACTAACTTTGCAATTGTTGATTATAAGTTACGTTTAATGAACTAAATTTATGAACATAAATCATAACAAATTAATTTCTATTGTAGTTCCTGTTTATAACGAATTTGAGAACATTGAATTGTTTTATCAAAACATTACAAACGAGTTTAAACCAATAAATTATGAATTTGAGTTGATTTATGTAAATGATGGAAGTAATGATAATTCAGATTTGCAAATTTCCAAACTTACCGAATCAGATAGTCGGATAAAAGCCATCCATTTTACCCGAAACTTTGGTCAACAAGCTGCTTTAATAGCTGGAATTTCTTCAGCAAAAGGAGACGCAGTTATTACGATGGATTGTGATTTGCAAGACCCCATAGAGCTTATTCCTCAAATGTTATCAAAATGGGAAGAAGGGTTTCAAATTGTTTATGCTCGCCGAACAAAACGACAAGATTCTTTTTTTAAAAAAATTTCGGCATCTATTTATTATAAATTATTGAAACAATTTTCTGAAGTAAAAATACCAACCAATATAGGCGAATTCCGATTGATTGACCGTTGTATTATTCACGATTTGGATAAAGCATCTATTCATACTGGTTATCTTAGAGGCATGATAGCATGGTTAGGGTATGGATATGCAATTATTGATTTTGAACGACCTAACCGCAAGCATGGCAAATCGGGTTTTAATTTATTAAAAATGATACGCTTAGCCATGTCAGGAATATTGAATTTTTCATTAATTCCTTTACGAATTGGACTTTTTATTGGAATCTTTACTATTATTTCAGGTATCATTTTTTTGATTTATTTGCTTATAAATTTTATTGTTTTCGACCAATTTTACAAACTTCTAGAGTGGTTAGCAGTTACCACTTATATTTTTATTGGATTCTTGTTTGTATTAATTTGGATAATTTCCGAATATATTGGAAAAATTTATAAAAGTAATGCCGGCATGCCTACATACGTTATCCGCAAAAAAGAAAACATTCCATCATAATGTCTGTATTAAAACTTTTAGTGTTATCATACGAGTATCCACCATTAGGTGGTGGAGGCGGAATAATGATTAAAAACCTAATTCAAAGATTAAATACTAATGATTTTAAAACAACTATAATTACTACTTGGTATGAAAATTTACCCGAATATGAAATTGTAAATGAAGTTGAAATTCATCGAGTTAAATCGCTCCGCAAAAAAGAGTGGCAGTCAAATCCTATAGAAATGCTATCATGGGTAAATAAGACAAAACAAAAAGCCGAAGAAATTATTTCGAACTCAACATTTGATTTAGTAATTTCAAATTTTGTTGTACCTGGGGGTTTGGTTGCTTATTTTTTACGCAAAAAATTCAATTTACCATATATATGCATTTCTCATGGTCACGATATTCCTTGGGTTAAACCATACTCACTTTACCCCTTATTTTTTATTACCCAATGGAAAATTAAAAAAATAATTAAAAATTCAAAAGGTACCATTACATTAAGTGACGAATTAAAAACCAATGCGATAAAATTTATTGGACAGCCATACCAACATTTAATTCATAAAATTCCAAATGGTTATGATCACGAAATTTTTCATCCAAGAGTAAAAGCAACTAATGAAATTCCCAAATTACTTTTTGTTGGTCGCTTAGTATCACAAAAAGGAATAAAAACGTTATTAAAAATTGCACGAGATTTAAAACAACAAATCCAATTTGAGCTTATCATTGTAGGCGATGGTCCCAAAAGAAAATACATGGAAAATTTTTGTAAAAAAAATAGTTTGTATCCAGAATGTGTATTTTTAGGAAAAATTAATCAAAATGAATTAGCCGAAATATATGCAAATTCCAATTTACTAATAGCACCATCTATTAGTGAAGGAATGTCGTTAAGTATAATTGAAGCAATAGGATGCAATTTACACGTAGTAACATCAGAAGTTAGTGGAGTAACGGAAATAGTAAACAGTACTGAAAAGGGATTTATTGTGAAGCGAAACAACTATAAAGATTTTACAAATTACATTTTTTATTATTTAAATATTAACCATTGTTGCAAATTAAATGTTAATTCCTGCAATAATATTTCTTATCAAAAATTAGAAAATTGGGAAATAATTGCTAATAAATATACAAATTTCTTAAATAATCTTAACTTAGAGAACAAGTAAAAATTTTATTTATCTGATTTTCAATATTATAAAAGATTTTTTAAATAATTTTCCAAAATAAAAATCTTTTTTTATTTTGGTTTATATTTTTTTTATATCTTTGTAAACATATATTAATTATTGAATCAAGAGTTAGAATAATTTTATTAAAATTAAAAAATCATGACAGAAATTATTGACCTAGAAAAATTAGATTTAGCTGCTAGTAAATTAAGAGCTATTGCACACCCAGTTAGAATAGGCATCCTTAGCATTCTTGCTGAAGATACACGTTTAAGCGTAACCGAAATCTATACCCGTTTATCAATTGAGCAAGCGGCTGCTTCTCATCATTTAAACATCTTAAAAGGAAAAGGTTTATTATCCGCTCGTCGTAACGGTAAAAAGATTTTCTACACATTGAAACAAGATAATGTAAACAAACTTATCGATTGTATTAATCGTTGTGGAGAATAACATTTCTTTTAGATTATTTAAAGCCTTTTCTTAATCGAAAAGGCTTTTTTTATTTATTTTTGTTGAAAAAAATGAATATTTTAATCGTTTCGGCTACTAATAAAGAATTTTCAAGAACTGCCCTGCATTTTCATAATAATAAAAATGAAATTTCTTTTTTACAAACTGGCGTTGGAATAATGCATAGTTGCTTTAGTTTGACTAACAAATTACAAACCTCAAATTTCGACCTTGTAATTCAAGCTGGAATTTGTGGTAGTGTATCAAAATCATATAATTTAGGAGATATCATTCACATTACCGAAGATGAAATAATTGATGTTGGTTCAACAAGTAGCTCCGATTTTATTCCATTAACTAATTTGAAATTTTCGTCAACCTCATCACAAATTCAAGAAATTAAGTTTTCTCCAGACAAATCTGTTATCACAAACCTTTTAGAAAAAACAACTAAAGGAAAAGGAATTACTTCAAACACAGCACATGGCGATTCGTTTTGGGTGAATTTGTTACACAAAAATCATCCATTATCTTTTGAAAGTATGGAAGGAGCTTGCTCATTTTTTGTATGTAATAATTTTAAAATACCTGTTTTACAAATCCGATCTATCTCCAATTATATTGAAATTAGAGACACGTCAAAATGGGAAATAAAAAAATCAATCGATAATTTAAATCAATACCTAATTGAATTAATTAATGAAATACAAACTTCGTCTAGCAATATCTTCGTGTCCTAATGATACTTTTATTGCGTACGGTTTAATACACCAAAAAGTTAAAAATAAAATACTTGAATTTGAAGTTCAATTATTAGACATTGAGCAACTCAACAACATAGCACTCGCTAATAATGCCGACATTATTAAAATCAGCACTGCAATAATTCCCGAAATTACTACTAATTATAAAATATTAAATTCCGGAGCAGCTCTTGGTTTTAACTGTGGACCTTTAGTAATTTCTAAAACTAACACTATCCCAATAAACTCAAACATAAAAATTGGCATACCAGGTTTTCAAACAACAGCATACAAACTATTTCAAAGGTATTTTGGAAATAATTTTATAATAAAACCTTATGTATTTTATGAAATCGAAGATGCCATAAATAGAGACGAGATTGATGCGGGAGTAATTATTCATGAAAACAGATTTACTTATGAGAAAAAAGGGTTGAAAAAAGTTTGTGATTTAGGAGAAAAGTGGCAAAATGATACAAATTTACCTATTCCGCTAGGTTGTTTTGCTATTTCAAAAAATATTGAACAAAATGTAATGATTGAAATAGATAATGCGTTAAAAGAAAGCATAAATTATGCATTTAATAACAATGACGAAGTGATGAAATTTGTTCGAAAACACGCTCAAACAATGAGTGATGAAGTGGCTCAAAAACACATTAGTTTGTATGTTAACACTGAAACATTATCCCTATCGAATGTCGGCAAACAATCAATCATAAAATTTGTCGAGGAATCGAATAATAAAAATAGTTGTACTTTTGACGAACGAAGTTTGTTTATTTAACCTAATTCAACAATATGATAATAATAACAGGAGCTGCAGGTTTTATTGGTAGTGTAATGATTAAAAAATTAAACCTTTTAGGAATTGATGATTTAGTGCTTGTAGATGATTTTAGCAAAGTTGCAAAAGAGGCAAATTGGAAATCTAAAAAGTACAGAGAAACTATTGAACGGAAAAATTTTGAAAGTTGGGTAAAACAAAATCATCATCAAATCGATTTTATTATTCATATTGGTGCAAGAACCGACACCTCTGAATTTAATATAGAAATTTTTGATGAATTAAATTTGAATTTTAGCAAAATGATTTGGAATTTATGTGTCGACTTTGAGATTCCTATGATTTACGCTTCATCTGCAGCTACTTACGGAATGGGTGAATTTGGGTTTAACGATGACCATTCGATAATACCTCAACTTAAACCTTTAAATCCTTATGGCGAATCGAAGAATAATTTTGATATTTGGGTTTTAAAACAACAAAATCAGCCTCCCTTTTGGGCTGGCTTTAAGTTTTTTAATGTATATGGACCAAACGAATATCACAAAAACCGCATGGCATCGGTAATTTTTCATGCCGAACAGCAAATTAAAAATAACGGTTTTTTAAAACTATTTAAATCACACCACCCCGATTTTGAAGATGGCAAACAACTTCGCGACTTTATATATGTTCTTGACCTTGTTGATGTGATTTATTGGTTTATTGAAAATCAAAAACATTCAGGCATATACAATTTAGGTACTGGAAAAGCAAGAACGTTTTTAGATTTGGGGATTTCAACATTTAAAGCTCTTAATCTTACTCCAAAAATTGAATTTATCGAAACTCCAATTGATATTCGGGATAAATATCAGTATTTTACCGAAGCCAATATGTCGAAATTACGAAATGCTAGTTATAATAATGACTTCTATCCTCTTGAAGATGGGATTGAACATTACGTAAAAAGCTTTTTAAAAGAAAAAAACATATACTAATCCAAAATTAATAAATGTAACTTTTAGCGAAAACATTTACTATCAAAGTTCGTTTTCCATTTCCTCTTTTTGCAACAAAAGCAATTCCCATTCATAAACTAATTCATCAATTTTTTTCTTATTTGAGTCGTATTGCTTATACAAATTGCTCGAAACGGCAACATCAATATGATTTTCGGGCAAGGATAATTTTTCATCGAGTTCTTTTATTAAAACCTCGTATTTGTGGATTTCTTCTTCTGTTTTAACAATTTGAGTAGCTACTTTTCTGATTTTACTCTCAAATTCTTTTTTTTGAGCCCACTCTAACTTACTATTTTTAATTGGTTGTTCGAGGGGATTTTTAGTCATAGAAGCATTTATTGCATTTAAGTCTTTTAAATCACTTAATTTACGTGCTTCTAAAAAATCGAACACATCACCAATATACTCCTTAATTTTATGATTTTTGAATTCATAAACTTTTTGAGTTAATCCTTGCAAAAAATCTCTATCGTGAGAAACAATAATTAAGCTTCCATTATACTGTAACAAAGCCGCTTTAAGAACATCTTTAGAGTCCATATCCAAATGATTGGTAGGCTCGTCTAAAATCAATAAATTAACAGGAGCTAATAACAATTTTGCTAATGCTAAGCGAGTTTTTTCGCCACCCGAAAGAACTTTTACTTTTTTATCAATATCCTCACCTTGAAACATAAAACTTCCAAGAATTGCTCTAATACGAGTTCGGATATCTCCAACTGCAATGTCGTCGATTGTTTCAAATACAGTTTTTTCATTATCTAAAAGTTGAGCTTGATTTTGAGCAAAATATCCTAATGAAACCTGATGTCCTAATTTAGCAAATCCTGATGTTGGAGACAATTCGCCAACAATCATTCTTGAAAAAGTAGTTTTTCCTTCGCCATTTTTACCTACAAACGCAACCTTTTCGCCTCGAATTAGAGAAAAATCTACATTGTTCAAAATGTTTTGATTTCCAAAGGATTTACAAACATTTTTTGCTTCAACTACAACAACACCTGAATGAGGAGCTGGCTGAAATTTAAAATGTATGGATGAGTTGTCCATTTCATCTACTTCAACCATATCTATTTTCTCCAGCATTTTAATTTTAGATTTTACTTGTTTTGCTTTAGATGCTTTATAACGGAAGCGTTCAATAAATTGGTTTGTTTGTTCAATTTGCCTTTGTTGATTTGTTTGCATCGAACTTTGTTGTTCAATCCTTTCAATACGGCGTTGAACATATTCGCTATAGCTACACTTGTAATCGTATATTTTTCCTAAACTTATCTCAACGGTTCTCTGAGTAACTGTATCTAAAAAAGTTCTATCGTGCGACACAAGCACTACGGCACCGTTATAATTTCGAATATACCCTTCTAGCCACTGAATAGACTCAATATCTAGGTGATTTGTGGGTTCATCAAGCAACATTACTTCTGGTCGTCGGAGCAGAATTTTTGCTAGTTCTATTCTCATTTGCCAGCCACTACTAAACTCTTTCATTAACCGATAGAAATCGGATCTTTCAAAACCTAATCCGAAAAGTACTTTTTCAGCTTCGGCATCACGGTTAGATGCACCAATCATTTCTAAGCGTTCGTCTATTTCCGAAATTTGATGAATGAGTTTTAAATAGCTATCGGATTCAACGTCTGTTCTTTTAGATAGTTCAATATGTTTGTTAACCCTATCTTGCTCCATTAAAATTACTTCCTTGAATGCAAGCATCGTTTCGTCCCATACATTTCTTAATGAATTTGGATTCAATTCTTGAGGCAAATAACCAATTTTATGACCAGAAGTTACGATAATGCTTCCACTTTCGGCTTGCATTTCGCTCGATAAAATTTTTAGTAGTGTTGATTTTCCAGCACCATTTTTACCAGTTAAGCCAATTCTATCATTGTCGGAAATAACAAAAGAGACATTTTCGAATAAATTTTCGCCTGTAAAATGTACCGATAAATTGGAAATAGTAATCATTAATTTGGTAAATTTTGGGCAAAGGTAACGCTTTTTTTAACTTTTAAAATATTATAAAAACATGCGAACCTTTAAAAAACAAAAAAGTCGAGAAAACTTCCCGACTTTTTATTATAAACTAATTTTACTTAGCGAGCAATAGAGATTTTTTTGGTTGTTTTTGCGTTGTTTGATTCAATTGTTAAGAAATACATTCCAGTTTGGAAAGAACTTACGTTAATTGAATGTGTAGTTGAAGTGCCATTGAAAGAATAAACTTCACGACCAGCCATGTCAAATAAACGAACAGTTTCGAAAGCAACAGGAGAAATTACATTAATCATATTGTTTGCTGGATTTGGGAAAGCAACAAATTGAGCTAATGATTTTTCTTCAACAGAGTTTCCTTGTACTACTAAAGTAAAGCAACTTTTGTCGTTTGCAGTGTTTGGATCAGTTCCTAAGCTAGTACCATCAGTTGCAACACAAAATTGATAAGTGCCACCAGGAAGAGTTGATAAATCAACAGGTTCAAAAGGTAATTGCATTGTTTGACCAGCAGTGATAGTTAACCCCGCAGGAATTGTAACAGTGCCACCACCAGCATCTTGAGCATCAATAGTAACTTTAATAGTTACAGTGTTGTTTTCAACTAACGAAGCAGGTCCAACATTTGTAAATAATGCAGTTACATTTAATTGTCCGTTTGCAGGCAAAGTGTAAGATGGAGTTGATGGTACAGCAAAACCAGTAATACCAACATCTTGAGCTTTAACTCCAAGAGCTAAAACAACAAATAAAGAAATTAAAAAAGTAATTTTTTTCATAGTTTTGAATTTTTGGTTAATAATTATGGGGTCAAATTTAGAATTAAATTTTAATAATTGTCATTTTTTTTAACTTTTTTATTTCAAATTCGATTATTTTTTATTTAATTCATGTAATTTCTTGATTTTTTTGTAATTTTCAATTACTCATTTGAAATAATTGTACTTTTGAAATAAAAAAAAATATGACCAAACTTAGCGTAAATATCAATAAAATTGCCCTTATTAGAAACTCGAGGGGTGGCAATATGCCTAATTTGAGTAAAATTGCTTTAGATATTGAATCTTTTGGTGCCGAAGGAATTACGGTTCATCCACGACCCGATGAAAGACACATCCGCTATCAAGATTTATTTGATTTAAAACCTATTTTGAAAACCGAGTTTAATATTGAAGGTTTTCCTAGCGAGTATTTCATTAAAACGGTTTGTAGGGTTAAGCCAGCCCAAGTTACTCTGGTTCCTGATCCGCCGGAAGCGTTAACCTCTAATAATGGTTGGGATACAAAAAACAATTTGATTTTTTTGCAGGAGATAATTAAAGAATTTCATTCCTTCGGAATTCGTACTTCTATTTTTGTGAATCCAGACATAGAGATGATAAAATATGCAAAAGAAACCGGTACCGATAGAATTGAGCTATATACCGAATCGTATGCTGCAAATTATAAAAAAAATAGAGAAATGGCAATTGAACCGTATATTGTTGCTTCGGAAGAAGCTGCAAAGCAACAATTAGGGTTAAATGCAGGGCACGACTTAAATTTAGACAATCTTACATATTTTAAAAGGAATATAATTGATTTACTGGAAGTTTCTATTGGTCATGCTTTAGTTTGTGATTCCTTATATTATGGCTTGCAAAACACGGTGGAAAAATATCTAAACGAATTAAAAAAACAACATGAAGTATAGTTATGACTATCCTCGTCCAGCAGTTTGCGTTGATGCAATAATATATTGTAAAACGGACAATACCATATTATTAATTGAACGGAAAAATGAACCTTACAAAAATAACTGGGCTCTACCGGGTGGTTTTGTTGATGAAAATGAAGATTTAATAGATGCTGTAAATCGGGAACTTTGTGAAGAAACTTTTGTTAAAAACATTTCATTACAGCAATTTAAAACTTATGGAAAACCTGGAAGAGACCCTCGTGGGCATGTTATTTCTGTAGTTTTTTTTGGAATTTGCCATATTAAACCCCCAATAAAATCGGGCGATGATGCAAAAAATGCTAGATGGTTTAAACTCGACAACTTACCGAAACTTGCTTTTGACCACAATGAAATAATTTCCGAATTTATTCGGACTGAGAATTTGTAGGCATATTTTCCAAAATAGATTGAATTAAATTATTCGTTCCATCCATAATATCGACTAAGTTTGAGTCGAGCATATAACAAGGAGTTGTAAAAATCATATTACGTTTATCGGCTATAACTTCGCCATAAGTGGTTTTAAGATGCGTTGCCCCCATGTTTTCAATATCTTTTGCGGTACCTTCGTCAATACCAATTGTAACGGTTGATTTTTCGATAACATTAGCAATAATTACTGGCGAAATGCACATTGCACCAATAGGTTTATGTAATTTATGCATTTCAATTATTATGTTTTTTAGTTCAGGGAGCACAGAGCAATTTGCACCCTCAAAAGCATACGAACTTAGATTTTTTGCAGCACCATAGCCACCTGGTAAAATTATCGCATCAAAATTATCGGCATTAAATTCGGATAATGGTTTAATTGAGCCACGAGATATTCGAGCCGATTCGACCAAAACATTTCTTTTTTCGTTTACAACAGCACCGGTAAGGTGATTTATTACATGATGTTGTTCTATGTCTGGAGCAAAACATTCGTAGTCGGCATCATTATTTTGAATAGCTAATAATGTTAACACAGCTTCGTGAATTTCGGAACCGTCATATACTCCACAACCTGATAAAACAACCGCAAATTTTTTCAT
>CAZFPO010000039.1:0-22731 GCA_964521105.1 uncultured Lentimicrobiaceae bacterium
GTGATTGATATGAATCATTAATTAGAGTATTACCAATTTGTTCGGACAGGTATGAATTTTATTACAACGTATCAATACGACGTTTTAGGAAGAATTCTTAATCAAACGGATATTGATGGCACAACAACATATCAATACGACACAAAACCAAATGGAAAAGGCAAACTAGATTTTGTAGAATATGGAAACGGCACCAAAACATCCTTTTTTTACGACAATTTAGGACGAACAGTTGATTTACTTGAACAAATTGGAAGCAGTTTATTTCACCAATATTATACCTACGACCAGTTAGGACGGATGAATAAACTAATATATCCCGACAATTACGCCATTTCCTACGTTTATAAAAATGGAAATATTCACAAAATTATCGAAACGGCAACCAATACAGTACTTTGGGAAGCCATCGACATTGATTCTAAAGGAAACATTACCCAAAGTAATATCGGAAATTTAACACAGTTAAAAACTTTTGATGAAATGGGGCGTTTAACTCATAAAAACACAAAAAGAAATGCTACCTTTGTACAATCATGGGATTACCAATACGATGCTATGAACAACATCAAAAGTCGTGTAGATAATATTAGTTTGCAAGGTGAAAACTTTTCTTACGATAACCTGAATCGTTTATTGGATGTGTATCAAGGCCCGTTGAATCAGCAATTTATCGGACTTGTTCAAAGCATGAATTACGATAATTTGGGAAACATGACACATAAAACCGATGTGGGTGATATGCAGTACAGCACAACGCATCCTTTTCAAATGGAGATGCTTACCGAAAATCCACAAACTATCACCAGCGAGCATGTTTTGGAATATTATGTAAGCGGACGAACCAAAACCATCGTAAACAACGACGACAAACTGCAATTTACCTACGGTAGCGACAACGAACGTCGCAAAACCATCGAAACTAAAACCGAAAACGAAAACATCACCTATACCCGCACCAAGTTTTTTTCCAGTTTATAATACCGATGCTATAAATAAATATTCCATTGATCCGCCAGAAAGGCGGAGAAATTGGAATATATTATTTTTCAATCGGTACAATTACGAATTAATCCAAACCACGCAAAACTCATCCTTCGAAGAAAAAGAAATTCTTTATATCTTTGCTCCCGACGGACTTTTTGCCATTAACGAAACAAAAAACGCAGTGAACAAAATATACTTAGGCTTCATTTTCTTTGCCTCAATAATTTTGATAAAATAGTGCATCGCCTGATTTTTTTTATTTTTGCTTTTAGTTGAATTAACATAGCTTCAATGACAATCAATAAATCCAAAGTAAACACTAAAAAAATTCAAGATAAAATTTTTACGATACGAGGATTGCAGGTAATTCTAGACAGCGATTTGGCAGACTTGTATCAAGTTCCAACAGGAAGAGTAAATGAACAAGTTAAAAGAAATAAAGAGCGGTTTCCAGATGATTTTACGTTTCAATTAACTGAATATGAATGGGTAAACTTGAAATCGCAAAATGCGATATCAAGTTGGGGTGGAAGACGAACACTCCCTTTTGTGTTCACCGAGCAAGGAGTTCTTCTTTATCTGGTATTTTAAAAAGTGATGTTGCAGTTAAAGTATATATTAATATCATCCGTGCTTTTGTTGAAATGCGGAAATTTATGATACAAAATGCATCAGTTTTTCAGAGAATTGAAAATATTGAACAAAAACAAATTCAAAGAGACCTGAAAATCGACCATATTCTTAATGCTCTAGAAGATAAAACGCTTATTCAAAAACAAGACATTTTTTTCAACGGACAAATTTTCGATGCATGGGTATTTGTTTCCGAATTGGTAAAGTCGGCAGAAAAATCCATTGTTCTTATTGATAATTATGTGGATGAATCGGTTCTCAATTTGTTTCTCAAAAGGAAAAGAGGTGTAGAAGTAGAAATTTATACAGCAAATTTAACCCCAACACTTAAAACTGACCTTGAAAAACACAACCAGCAATATTCGCATATAAAAATAAAGGTATACAAAAATGCTCACGACCGTTTTATAATTATCGACCAAAAACAGGTCTATCATATTGGAGCATCGCTCAAAGATTTGGGCAAAAAACTGTTTGGATTCTCGAAAATGGAGATGGATGCAGGTGTGATATTGAAAATTATTATAGCAAAATGAAATTAATATTGTATTGTTATTGTCATGCCAAAGGTTTACCTGCTTTTGGCATGGCAGATAAATAAAATGAAAATTTTGTCGCGATGCAACGCAAACTAGCCACTGATATACGTTATACAGTTCAAATTTAAATTTTATTGTAACAAAACAAAGGGTGATTGCTTAGAAATATTAGAGCGAAACAACCCCAGTTTGAGAAATTTATTTGATTTTTAATTGAAGAGGGGTTCTAAAAATTAGATTTTTTTAGGCGAAGAAAATTTTCAAACCGGAGAATACTGGTGTATTTGAGGATTTGAAAATTTGAATTTAACGACAATAAAGCAATTTTTAGAATCCCCGTGAAAAATTTTCATTTCCCTTCAGGGAACAAAAGGGTAAAAATGAAAATTTTGTCGCGATGCAACGCTTAAAGTGATGTTTCAAAATTTCCATTTCCATACCGAAAAGTCTTGCCCCGACTTGGAGTCGGAGTAAGACTAGCACTGGGTAAAAATGGAAATTTTGCCATAATGCAACGATTATCCGATTTTTGCTGAATCGTATGGGTGTCAATTAGAAAAAATAACGAGGAAGTTTGCGATTTTTTGCAATCACTTATAAATTTTTTATTTCCTTTCAGGGAATAAAAGGGTAAAATTGGAAATTATGTCGGAAAAACAGGAAAATTTACCATAGTGAAAAATTATTCTTTTTTTGTACATTTGCGGATTATAAAAAATTATTATCAATTTTACTCAATATGTTTGAAAATTTAAGTGATAAACTCGACAGAGCGTTTAAAGTACTCAAAGGTCATGGATATATTACAGAAATTAATGTTGCCGAAACATTAAAAGAAGTTCGCAAAGCTCTTTTAGATGCCGATGTTAGTTTTAAAGTAGCCAAAGATTTTGCCGATGAAGTAAAACGCAAAGCATTGGGTCAAAATGTGTTAACTTCTGTTTCACCGAGTCAGCTCATGATAAAAATTGTGCATGATGAATTGGCAGAATTGATGGGTTCAACAAAAACGGATATCGAAACCCAAGCCAATCCTACCGTTATTTTGATGGCCGGTTTACAAGGTTCGGGTAAAACTACTTTTTCGGCAAAACTGGCTCTACACCTAAAAACAAAACGTAGTCGTAGACCACTGCTAGTAGCTTGCGACGTTTATCGTCCAGCTGCTATCGACCAATTACAAACATTAGGTGGACAAATTGGTGTAGAAGTTTATACAGAATTAGAAAATAAAAATCCAGTCAGCATTGCACAAAATGCCGTAAAGCATGCAAAAATTAACGGGTTCAACACGGTTATTGTGGATACTGCTGGTCGATTAGCAGTAGATGAGCAAATGATGAACGAAATCAGTTCATTAAAAACAAATTTGAATCCACACGAAATTTTGTTTGTAGTAGATGCAATGACAGGACAAGATGCCGTTAACACAGCGAAAGCATTTAACGACCGTTTGGATTTTACGGGTGTTATCCTCACAAAACTTGATGGTGACACACGAGGTGGAGCTGCATTAACCATTAAATCGGTGGTAAATAAACCAATAAAATTTGTTGGTTTAGGCGAAAAAATGGACGCCATCGATGTATTCTATCCAGAACGTATGGCTGATAGAATTTTAGGTATGGGCGATATCGTTTCATTTGTTGAACGTGCTCAAGAACAATACGATGAGGAAGAAGCCAAACGTATTCAAAAGAAAATTGCAAAAAATCAATTTAATTTTAATGACTTTTTGAATCAAATTAATCAAATTAAAAAAATGGGGAACATTAAGGATTTGGTAGGAATGATTCCAGGCATGTCAAAGGCTGTAAAAGATGTAGATATAGATGACAATGCGTTTAAAGGCATCGAAGCCATTATCCAATCGATGACACCTGCCGAACGCGAAAATCCTGAACTACTTAATGGTAGCCGACGAAAACGGATTGCCATGGGTAGCGGAACTACAATTCCTGAAATTAATCGTTTGATCAAACAGTTTGACGATACTCGAAAAATGATGAAAATGGTTACTACAAATAAAGGGGAATTAGCAAAAAAAATCAGAAGATAATTTTAAGTTTTTATAATCATTCAAAAGAAAAATACATTATGATAATTGACGGTAAAGAAATTTCAATAAAACTAAAAACACAAATAGCCGCTCAAGTAGAAACGATGCTTAATGAAGGCAAACGCCCCCCACATTTAGCTGCCATTTTAGTGGGTGATGATGGAGCAAGCGAAACGTATGTTGCAAACAAAGAAAAATCGTGTAAAGAGGTTGGATTTGTGTCTTCATTATACCGATTTCCTGCAAACATTTCCGAAAAAGAGTTATTGACTTCGATTGAATTTATAAATAAAGATGATGAAATAGATGGATTGATAGTTCAGTTGCCTTTGCCTAAACACATTTCCCCTCAAAAAGTAATTCATGCTATTCATCCTTCCAAAGATGTAGATGGATTTCATCCAGAAAATATTGGCAAAATGGTTTTGGGCGAAGACACTTATTTACCGGCAACTCCATACGGGATTATTCAAATGCTGAAATATTCAAAAGTAGAAACAGAAGGTAAAGAATGTGTAGTTATTGGAAGAAGTAATATTGTTGGAACACCCGTTAGTTTATTGCTTTCTCGCAACGAAAATCCTGGAAATTGTACGGTTACCATTTGTCATAGTAAAACAAAAAATCTTGCAGAAATTGCAAAACGAGCAGATATTTTAATCGTTGCAATAGGAAAACCCGAAGCGATAGATGCAAGTTTTGTAAAAAAGGGAGCATGTGTAATTGACGTTGGTATTCATCGTATCGAAGATAAAACCAAAAAATCGGGTTTTAGATTAGTTGGCGATGTAAAATATGATGAAGTTTCGGAAATTGCTAGTGCCATAACTCCTGTTCCTGGTGGTGTTGGTCCAATGACCATTGTAGGATTGTTACAAAATACATTAAAAGCTGCAAAAAATAAATTATAATTGTAATTTTACAAATTCAATACAATTTTTAATATTACTTCAAACCCTATGAAAAAAATAATTATAGCGATTTTTGTTTTAGCAAGCACTTATTCAATTAAAGCACAAAGTGACTCATTAAATTCTCCAGAAAAGATTTCGGATCATTTCTTTTATTTAATGATGGACAACACCGATAATGCGATTGACTTTTTATTTGCCACCAATCCTTTTTTTGACATTGCAAATATGCCTCAATTACAAGATATTAAAGGGAAACTTAAAAAATTAATTTATTTTGGGAATTTACATGGGTATGAACTTTCATCACGACGTGAAATTTGTCCTTCGCTGGTAATGCTTACATATATTGCAAAGTACACTCGTCAACCAATTCGTGTAAACATTTATTTTTACAAGCCCGATAAAAATTGGCAAGTTCAAACCTTTAAATTTGACGAAGATTTTAAAGCCGATTTTGAAAAAGTTCCCGAACAATTTGTTAACCAACCCAAGTAAAACAGATAAAATTTATTCAATACTAAAATAAAGAAGTGATGTTTACGTTACATAAGTTGCTTATAAAATTGAACCTTGATTAATAAATAATTAAATTTGCACTCATTAAAACGAGAATCCTTGAAAATTAATACTACAAAATACACCTATTTCGTTGCCATTTTAATGCTTATTTTATTGTCGTGGTCGTGCTCGACAAAAAAAAATAGATGGACAAACCGAACTTACCATGGGATAACAGCCAAGTACAATATTTTATTTAATGGACAAGAAAGTTATAAAGCAGGGATTGCCGAATTAGGTAAAAAGGTTCAGGAAAATTACACCCGAGTACTTCCAGTATATTCTCGTCAAACCAAGGAAGAAGCTACTTCGATATCGCCGCAAATGGATAGAACCATCGAAAAATCGTCGAAAGCAATAAAAAAACACTCTATTTTTATCAAAGGAAAAGAATACAACAAATATATCCCCTACTCCTATTTAATGATGGGAAAATCTTTTTTTTATAAAAAGGAATACGAAACAGCCCAACGCACGTTCAATTTTATTTTAAATAATTACAAAATTCCTGAAATAACACAGGAAGCGTCAATTTGGATGGCTCGCACCAACAGTGAGTTAGGCGAAATGACACGTGCCGACCTGCTTTTTGATGAGTTAAAGTATAAATTTGAAAAATCGAATAATAAAAAAATTCAATTATTATTCAACATGGCTTATGCCGATTTTTTAATTAAACAAGAAAATTATCAAGCAGCCATTGATCCAATTCAAAATGCGTTGATGATTAAAATGCCAAAACAAGAAAAAACAAGGTTGCTTTATATTTTGGCTCAATTATATCAAGTAACAGGCGCTATGGAAGCGGCTTACAACAATTATAAGTTAGTAATAAAACGCAACCCAAAATACGAAATGGCATTTAATGCTCGTATTAACATGGCAAAATGTTATTCGAGTGGTACAGGCGATAAAAGCTTTGTTATTAAAGAGTTACAAAAAATGCTGAAAGATGAAAAAAACAAAGAGTATCAAGATATAATTTATTACACATTGGCAGAAATTGACTTGATGGAGCCCGATGAACCAAGTGCTATCGAAAACCTAACTTCATCGGTTAAAACTAGTACCAACAACAATTATCAAAAATCGGTTTCCTCATTAAAACTTGCCGACATTCATTTTAAAAATCTTAATTATACGATGTCGCAACGTTACTACGATACAACTATGGCATTTTTACCTAAAGATTATCCTAATTATATCGAAATAAAAACTAAAACTGAAATTCTGACCAAATTAGTTACCAATTTAAACATCATTCAAACTCAAGACAGTTTGCAACGAATTGCAAAGATGACTGAACCTGAACGAAATCGATTCATAGATAAACTAATTGAAGACTATAACGAAAAAGAACGTCAAAAACAAGAAGAAGAGCGACAACGACAAATGGCAATTGCGCAAGCTAACATGAACAAACCACCCGATGCAACTACCGCCGGTAATTGGTATTTTTATAATCCTCAAGCAATCGCATTCGGGATCAACGAATTTCGTCAAAAATGGGGCGAACGAAAATTAGAAGATAATTGGAGATTAAGCAACAAACAATTAGTATCTAATACCGAAGAAACAGATGTTGACAGTGATATTGACGATACCGACACCGTTAAAAAACCAACCGATCCTAAAAATCGTCAAACCTACATGGTAAATTTACCAATGACCGAAGAAAAAATTAAAAAATCGAACGAAATGATTGTTAAAGCCTATTATAATGTAGGTTTTATCTATAAAGAAGGATTAAAAGACATTCCAAAATCAAACGAAACATTCGAGAAATTAATTGAACGTTTCCCCGATCATGCACTTTCATTGCAATCCTGTTTTACGCTTTATCAAGCCTATTTAGAATCAAACAATTTGGAACGTTCAAATTATTATAAAAATATTATTCTTACAAAATATCCAAACAGCGATTACGCCGAAATTATTAAAGACCCAACCTACTACAAAAAAATTGAAGAGCGAAATAAAGAGGGTGAACTATTCTATGCTCAAACGTATACTTTATTTAATGCCAAAAATTATCATCAAGTTATTTTAAATGCAAAAATAGCTTCCGAAAAATATTCAAAAAATGCCAGTATAATGGCTCGAATTGACTATTTGAAAACCATATCCTACGAATATGTTTATGGTCGCGACTCACTTATTACTCAATTAGAATCATACATTGTAAAATATCCAACGCACCAACTTGGCGAACGCTGCCAAGTTATGCTTAGCAGTTTAAAAAATAAACAAACGTCAAACACTACCAATTCTAACAATAACACCTCCGCTTTTGAAACATTTACATTTGATGAAACCGATTTCCATTTTTACGTTTTTATTGCCGATATCCGAAAAGCAAACTTTAACGATATGAAAGTTCGAATTTCGGATTTTAATAAAAAATATTTTAGCACTTTGACGTTTGATGTAAATAGCATTTATTTAGATAATACCACCCAAATGATAACGGTAAGTAAATTTGAAAATAAAGCCAAAGCGATGGATTACTATAATTACATCAAAACGCAAACCGATGTTATGAAAGGGATAAAGCTAAACGAAGTAAACCAATATATAATGTCGGATAAAAATTATCTGTTATACTATAAAAACAAGGATTTACGAGCTCAATATCCCGAGTTTTTTAAATTGAATTACGCGAAGTAAACTTTTTTTTATTTTTTTTTTGCAAATCAAATAAATTAATGTAATTTGGCTGTTAAATTTCTTCGATATGGCAAAAAATTACGAACAAGAAAACCCATCCATTAACCTTTTAGGTAATGGGACTATGGTAAAAGGAGATATTACATCTAACGGTGATTTCAGAATTGATGGAACTTTGATTGGTTCAATATTTTCAAAATCAAAAGTAGTTATTGGTACAACAGGTGTAGTAGATGGAGAGATAAACTGCGAAAACGCTGATTTTTCGGGAAATGTTAAAGGTAACATTAAAGTTACCGAACTTCTAACCCTTAAATCTACTTCAAAATTACTTGGTAATATTAGTGTTGGAAAACTAGCTATTGAGCCAGGTGCCCAATTTAGTGGAAATTGCACAATGGATAACAACACACTCAGTCCGATGGATCAAAGTGTTGATGACTAAAAAATCAAACAATCGACTTTCTGATTACGCAAAATACTCATCGCTTGCTTTTCAGATGATGTTTATCATTGTTTTAGGTTCGATTGGTGGATTAAAACTTGACCAATATTTATCGTTAAAATTTCCAATTTTCACCATAATTCTAACAATATTCTCAGTATTTGCTGCACTATATATAGCTTTAAAAGATTTTATTAAAAAGAAATAGAACATGCTCAAAAAATTATTTATCCGTTTTTTAATTATTATTTTAATATTATCAATTTCTCTTATTTTAATTGAACAAGTAGTATTAAATTTTAATCCGAACCTGATAAGTGTCACTTTTCCATGGCTTGTGTTACTATTTTTAACAACAAGTTCCTCATTTCATTATGTGATTTTAAAATCGGCTCAAGAAAATGCCCGAAAGTTTGTAAACAAATTCCTCATATCTACGACGCTAAAACTGCTAATCTATCTTTCTACTTTATTAATCGTTATTTATCTGTTCGACGTGATAAATCGCACATTTATCCTTAACTTTGCTGTTGTATACTTACTGTACACTACAAGCGAAGTACTAATTATACTTAAACAATTAAAAAAATTAAATTCCAATAAACTGAACAACACACCATTAAACGATTCAAAAGAAAATATTGAAAAATAAATGACAAAAAATATTTCAGAAAATATTTTTAGATAATTTTTTTTATATAAATTGGCAGTCTGAAAATGCAAGAATTAATGATAACAAATAACATGAAACGATTTCTAAGCTTACAAAAAATTATTTTCACTTCAATTTTCTTTTTGTTTATCTTTTCGTACAATCTGAATGCAAGCGAATCGAAAGAAGAAAAATTTAAACCGGGCGAAATGATTGTTGAACATATCATTGATAATCACGAATGGCATATAGCAACAATTGGCAACCTCCACCTTACTGTACCGCTTCCAATTATTTTATGGGATGATGGACAGATTGTTACTTTTATGTCGTCGAAATTTCATCATGGACACGAAAGTTACAAAGGATTTGCATTAGGAGCCGAAGGTTCGGATAAAGGAAAAATTATTAAAATTGATGATAATGGGGAAAAAATTGAATCAGCTACAATATATGATTTTTCGATTACAAAAAATGTTTTGTCGTTATTTTTCAGCGTCATTATCATACTAATTTTATTCTTAACGATTTCTAAAAGATACAAAAAAAATCCAATCTCTAGTCCCAAAGGAATTCAATCGATGATGGAAATTATTATTGTATTTGTTCGTGATGACGTTGCAAAGAGTTCCATTGGACCAAAATTTGAGAAATATCTGCCAATATTACTCACCATTTTCTTTTTCATACTGATAAACAATTTATTAGGTATCGTTCCCATATTTCCCGGTGGAGCAAATGTTACTGGGAATATTACTATATGCTTAGTTTTAGCACTAATTACGTTCTTTGTTACAACATTTTCAGGAAATAAAAATTATTGGCTTCATGTATTCAACACACCCGGTGTTCCATGGTGGTTAAAAATACCTGCTCCATTGATGCCCATTATAGAAATTATCGGAATAATTACAAAACCGTTTGTTTTAATGTTACGATTGTTTGCAAATATCACGGCCGGTCACATTATAGTATTGGGATTTATGAGTTTAATCATTATATTTGGAGAAATGTCGGCAGCAGTTGCGTATGGAATTTCAGTAGTTTCAATTACACTATCGGTATTTATCAGCTTATTGGAGTTATTGGTAGCATTTTTACAAGCATATGTATTTACGCTTCTATCTGCTATATATATTGGAATGGCCATAGAAGAACACCATCACGAACAGGAACATCATACCGAAGTTATATCATAAATTATAAACATTATTGTTAAACTAAAAATAAAAAATCATGTCAATTTTATCAGTAATTTTAGAAGCATTTGCAGGAGACAAAGTAGGAGCTGGTATAGGAGCAGGTATCGCGGCAATAGGTGCCGGTTACGGTATTGGACAAATCGGTAAAAGCGCTTTGGAATCTATCGCTCGTCAACCCGAAGCATCAGGCGACATTCGTTCAACGATGATTGTTGCTGCTGCTTTAATTGAAGGAGTTGCATTCTTCGCAATTGTAGTTTGTTTATTAATATTATTTGTATAAACAAACAAAAGCATATTATTGAGCGGTTGGCTCAATAATATGCTTAAATATTAAAAGAATTAAAAACTATAAATAATTTATTTTATGGAACTCATACAACCCGGAATTGGATTAGCTTTTTGGATGATAGTATCTTTCAGTATTTTGTTTTTTATATTATCAAAATATGCCTGGAAACCCATCATTAAAATGCTTAAAGAGCGTGAGGTAGCAATTGATGAAGCATTGCACGCCGCCGATAAAGCCCGAAACGAAATTAAATTAATTCAAAATAAAAACGAAGAGTTGCTTATTCAGGCAAAAGAAGAACGTGATTTAATTCTTTCGGAAGCTCGAAAAATTAAAGATAAAATATTAGAAGAAGCCAGAGAAAAAGCAAACTTAGAAGGTCAACGAATCATCGAATCGGCACGCGAAAATATCAATTACGAGAAAATGAAAGCCATCACCGAGTTAAAAAACGAAGTAGCAACTTTGTCCATAGAAATAGCAGAAAAACTCATAGAAGGTGAGCTTTCGAACAAAGAAAAAAATCAGGAGCTTATCAACAAAATGGTCGACAATATCAAATTAAACTAGATTTTATTACCAATGAGAAATACAAAGGTTAAAAAAAGATATGCTAAAGCTCTGTTTGAACTCGCTATAGAGCAAAATTTGGTAGAAGAAGTTTACGCAGATATGTTATTTATTGATGAAGTTTGCCGAATTTGCCCTGAATTCAAATTTTTAATGAGAAGTCCTATTGTAAAATCTGACAAAAAAGACAAAATAATAGGTGAAATTCTTCCAAAAACTTCGACCACTCTTACTAAAAAATTCATACATATAATCACTAAAAAAAATCGCGAATCATTTATTGATTTAATTGCCATTGAATTTATTGAATTATACAAAGAGCTACACAACATTAAAACGGTTTACCTCTCAACATCAACTTCATTAAACACCGAGACTATAGAAAAAATTAAAGTACTCATTTCAAAAGAATTGGATTCAACCATTGAGCTTAAACAAACAATTGATTCTAAACTTATTGGAGGATTTATTATAAAATCGGGTGATAAAGTATTTGACTCGAGTTTATCGGGAAAAATAGAGAAGTTGAAGTTTGAATTTTCACAAAATGCATATAAAAAAGGATTTTAATAACATAAAACAGAACAAACATGGCCGAAATTAAACCTGCTGAAGTATCTGCAATATTACGACAACAATTAGCCGGATTTCAAAGCGATGCTGAATTAGCAGAAACAGGAACAATATTGGAAGTTGGAGATGGTATTGCCCGTGTATACGGATTAAACAATGCCCAGTCTGGCGAATTAGTAAAATTTGAAAAAGGTAATGTAATGGGGATTGTTTTAAATCTCGAAGAAGACAATGTTGGAATTGTACTACTTGGAGAGGCAAAAACTCTTGTTGAGGGAGATATTTGTAAACGAACCAACCGAATTGCATCAATTCAGGTGAGCGAAAAAATGATTGGAAGAGTTATTAACACCTTAGGATTACCCATTGACGGTAAAGGCGAAATTCAAGGACCCTCCTACGAAATGCCAATTGAACGTAAAGCGCCAGGAGTAATATTCAGACAACCTGTTAAAGAGCCATTACAAACGGGTATAAAACCCATTGATGCGATGATTCCAATTGGACGTGGTCAACGAGAGTTAATTATTGGTGACCGTCAAACTGGTAAAACGGCTATAGCCATCGACACTATCATTAATCAAAAAGAATTTTTTGATAAAGGAGAACCCGTTTATTGTATTTACGTTGCTATTGGTCAAAAAGGTTCAACCGTTGCTAATATTGTAAAAACACTCGAAAATTATGGGGCAATGGCATATACGGTGGTTGTTGCTGCAACAGCGTCAGACCCAGCAGCTATGCAATTTTACGCCCCATTTGCAGGAGCAGCCATAGGCGAATTTTTCCGCGATACTGGTCGTCCCGCTTTAATTATTTATGACGATTTATCCAAACAAGCAGTATCGTATCGTGAAGTATCTCTTCTACTCCGTCGTCCTCCTGGTCGTGAAGCATACCCAGGTGATGTATTTTACTTACACTCTCGCTTGCTCGAACGTGCTGCAAAAATTATCGAAGCCGACGAAGTGGCACAACAAATGAACGATTTGCCCGAATCCATAAAACACATGGTAAAAGGAGGTGGTTCTCTTACAGCACTTCCAGTAATTGAAACACAAGCAGGAGACGTTTCGGCATATATACCAACCAATGTAATTTCTATTACCGATGGACAAATATTCCTCGAAACAGGTTTATTTAACTCAGGTATTCGACCAGCTATTAACGTAGGAATTTCAGTTTCGCGTGTGGGTGGTAATGCACAAATTAAATCGATGAAAAAAATTGCGGGTACCTTAAAAATCGACCAAGCTCAATATCGTGAACTAGAAGCCTTTTCAAAATTTGGTTCCGACCTTGATGCCGCTACAA
The DNA here is from genome assembly GCA_964521105.1 of uncultured Lentimicrobiaceae bacterium. Classification (GTDB taxonomy): domain Bacteria; phylum Bacteroidota; class Bacteroidia; order Bacteroidales; family WCHB1-69; genus JAQUGA01. Next base: position 13,406 of record CAZFPO010000039.1, read on the forward strand.
AAGCCGTTTTAGACAAAGGTAGCCGTAACGTTGAAATTTTAAAGCAAGCCGAACATGCTCCAATGACTGTTGAAAAACAAATTGCAATAATTTATTGTGGCACAAAAGGGTTACTGCAAAAAGTTCCAATTAAAAGAGTGAAAGACTTTGAAATTGAGTACTTGCATTTTTTAGAACAAAATCACACCGACACCCTTTTATCGTTGAAAAAAGGAATATTGAACGACGAAATAATTTCAATTCTCGAAAATACTTGTAAAGACATTTCAAAAAAATACATTTAATAAACGACTAAATAAAATATAAACTTCAGCTATGCCAAGTTTAAAAGAAGTCAGAAATAGAATTGTATCTACCGATTCGACACGTAAAATTACGAGTGCCATGAAAATGGTATCCGCTTCAAAATTACGTAGAGCTCAGCAATCGATTGTACAACTTCGTCCATATTCGCGTAAACTTAATGAACTTTTAAGTAATTTAAGTGGGTCGATAAATTCAGATGATAATCCTTTATTTAAAAACAAAGAACAAATCAAATCGGTATTACTCATAGTTATTTCATCAAACAGAGGTCTTTGTGGTGGATTTAATTCAAATATTTTGAAGCATACTTCAAAACTTGTTACCGAAACATATAAAAACCAATTTGAAACAGGAAACTTAAAATTTATCACAATTGGTAAAAGGGCATCCGAATTTATCACTAAACGATTTGGGAATATTTTAGAATCACACGACTATTTAACCGAACATCCATCGTTTGAAAAAATTTCGGAAATTGCAAATACACTCATGGAAAAGTTTTCATCAAATGAATTTGATCGAATAGAAATTATATTCCATGAATTTAAAAATGCAGCATCACAAGTTTTATTAAACGAAGTGTTTTTACCAATTCAGCCCCCCACAAATATAAATGAATTAAAAAATTCACAGGTCGACTATATATATCAGCCTGACAAAGTAAGTATCACTGAGGATTTAATTCCAAAAATTCTACGATTACAGCTTTATAAATCATTATTAGACTCTGTTGCATCGGAGCATGGTGCTCGAATGACAGCCATGCATAAAGCAACGGATAATGCTACCGAATTACTCAAAGACCTAAAATTGGTATATAATAAAGCACGGCAAGCAGCCATTACCAAAGAAATTTTGGAAATTGTATCTGGTGCCGAAGCACTTGGAGGTTAAAAGAGGGCTTTTGCCCTTTTTTTATAGATACTAACTTAATAAGTATAAAAAATATTTATCCTAAAAAAGGTGAACTTAAAGTTAAAAAAAATGTTTAGTTAAAAACAAAAAAACAAAACACTATGATTACAAAGAAAATTGAAAAAGCAATTAACGAGCAAATTAAAGAAGAAGAACACTCTTCGAGAATATATTTAGCCATGGCTTCATGGTGTGATGCAAACGGTTATCCTGGTGCAGCAGCATTTTTTTATCGCCAAACTCAGGAAGAACGCTTTCATGCCTTAAAGTTTATTCAGCATTTAAATGAGCGTGGTGGACATGCTATTTTATCAGCATTGCCTCTTCCAGACAGTAAATTTAAAACTATTAAAGAGGTTTTTGAAAAAACCTTAGAACACGAAAAACATATAACCGCTTGCATCAACAATTTATATGATGTAGCCATGCAAGAAAAAGATTTTTCGTCGTTAACTTGGCTACAATGGTTTATAAATGAGCAAATTGAAGAAGAAGCAACCGTGAAATCAATTTTGGATAAATTTGAATTAATTGGCTCTGACAAAAGTGGCTACTATATGTTAGATAAAGAATTAGATGTATTAGCGCAACAACCTGTTGGAGTTGTTAATCCATAAAGATTTTTTGAAATAAAATCATTAAAAGCCTTTTCGTGATGATAAGGCTTTTTTATTTTTTTATGAAATGGACACAAAATAATTCTATACCTTTGTAAAACAAAATGATATAAAAATGAATTTCTGTAGTATTAAAACAAAAAAATCATTCCTAATTTTTTTCATATTCACTTTCTTAATTCTCGTGATGTCATCAAGGGTTTTTTCACAAGAAAAACTCACTGCATTTAAGGGTAAAGTACCCGGTGGATATAATTTTTGGCTTCACCAACCAGATATACGAAAAGACACCTTAAATAAACCCATTCCATTAATTTTATTTTTACATGGAAAAAGCTTATCCGGCTCCAATATGGAAAATGTTAAGCGTTATGGGGTATTAAAAGAAGTTATTAAAAAACGAGATATACCAGCCATAGTGTTAGCACCGCAATGCCCACGTGGTCAGTCGTGGGAGCCCGAAAAAATAATGAAAGTAGTTGACTATGTTCAAAAAAATTATAATACCGACACCAATCGTTTTTATGTAGTTGGAATGAGCATGGGTGGTTATGGTGTTTTACGATTTGCAGGAGCTTATCCCGAACGAATTGCAGCAGCTGTGGCACTTTGTGGCGGTGGTTTTGAAAAAGATGGCTGTAAATTATCTACAATTCCTTTGTGGATAATGCACGGAACAAGCGATAGAGCGGTTCCATTTTCAGAATCGGAGAAGATTGTAAAATCGATTCAAAAATGCAATAATGGATTAAATTTAAAATACGACTTGCTCGATAACGTGGGACATGGCGAATTAGCTCGATTTTTTTCGATGGATGAACTCTACGATTGGTTATTTATGCACACAAGATCAAATCCATTAGTTACCCTCACCGATACCATTAGTGTGGATCATGATTTGTTTTTAAGCCGAAATAAACGTCATATAAAAAATGAAGTAAAACATAAAACAACAAATAATTTGATTGAAATTGACAGTTCAATTGTAGAGCTCAAAACTCAAGAAAATAAAATTCAAAAAAACAACTCCAATAATTCAAAAACATATCGAGTTAAAAAAGGCGACAATCTGTCAAAAATTGCAAAACAAAATCACACAACTACTTCAAAACTTTGCAAATTAAATCATTTATCCGAAAACTCTATATTAAAAATTGGGCAAAAAATTATTATTAAGTAAATATAATACATTGATTTTATACTAAACTTTATTTATTAATTAGTTAAAAAATCATTACTAAAGCTACCAAAGGTAGCTAAAACTTTTTTTAGTAGTTAAGACTTTCATCAGCGTCTAATACTCCTCATTTCACTTTGTTCCATTCAAAATGAAATTCATACTTTATTTTTTGAAGAAAATAAATTAGGATAATTTTCCTGAGAACACTAAATAATTTTTATCCCATTCAATGTTGGGTTCTTGTTGAAAAATTCCGAAAACGGCAGAACCGCTACCCGACATTTGAGCATACAATGCACCTTTTTGATATAATTTATCCTTAATTTTTTCAATTTCTGGAAATTTTTTAAAAACAGAAATTTCAAAGTCGTTAATAATGAAATTTTGCCACTCAATAATTGGTTTACAAATAGCATCAATTAACTTTACTTCATTGGTTTTCGGAGTAACTTTTGAATATGCATCCGCAGTTGATACATGACAGGTTGGCTTTACAATGGTTAAATAATAATTCTGTAAATTAACATCAATTGGTTCGAGAACGTCCCCTTTTTGAGTGCCAATAGAAGGTTTTGCTGAAATAAAAAAAGCACAATCACTTCCTAATGAACTAGCTAAAACTATTTTATCGGAAAAGGAAATTTTCAAATTAAATAAATTATCAATTAAATTTATGATGTTTGCAACATTCGCCGAACCTCCACCTAAACCCGCTCCCATGGGAACAGTTTTGTGTAAATACAACTCTATATTTGGGAATTGGTAATTTTGTCGAAGTAAATTAATTGTTTTAAAACACAAATTTTCACCTAATTCAACAGATATAGAAATTCCAGAAAAATGATAATAATCTTGATTTGTATTTGAAGGAATAATCTCGATGATATCGTTTAAAAAGTTAACCGGATAAAATATCGTTTCAAGATTATGAAACCCATCTTTGCGTTTATTAATAATATTTAACCCAATATTGATTTTACAGGGTGAAAAAGTTAACATAATTATTGCTATATTTGATAACTAAATAAACTGTTTCAAAAATACAGATAAAAAGGATACAAATGTCGTTACTTAATTTTATAGTAAAAAAGAATTTAGCTACCTATTTTGGTCAAATAGGTAAAATAAAGCGGCGTAGTATTCAACTTCAAAAATCAACATTCAAAAATTTAATTTCAACTTCATCAAATACCGAATGGGGTAAGAAATTCAATTACAGATTGATAAAGGATTATGAAGAATTTAGCAAAAATGTTCCTATATCAAATTATGAAGATTTAAAGCCCTTTATCGACCGAATGATAAAAGGCGAAAAAGACATTTTGTGGCCCAATGAAATAAAATGGTTTTCCAAATCGTCGGGCACTACCAGCGAGCGAAGCAAATTTATTCCAATAAGCGAAAACTCCTTACATCAATGCCATTTGCGGAGTAGTTTATATGTAATAGCTCAGTATTCCAAGTTGTTTCCCAAAACTCAAATGTTTGGAGGGAAAGCACTAATTTTAGGAGGAAGTTTAAGACAATCGGACATTAACACCGATGCAATTACAGGAGATTTGTCGGCAATATTAATAAAAAACACGCCCATTTGGGCAGAAATTTTAAGAACCCCCAAAAAATCAATTGCTTTAATGAGTAATTGGGAAGAAAAAATTGAACGAATTGCTGATTATACAATGAATCAAAACATTACAAGCATTTCGGGAGTTCCGTCATGGATGCTTTTGGTGCTTAAGCGAGTTCTAGAGAAAAAAGGAGCACATGACATAAAACAAGTTTGGCCCAACCTTGAACTTTTTATGCATGGAGGTGTGAATTTTTCGCCATATTCGGATCAATACAACGAAATTATTAAACCTAATTCAATTTTTTATTTAGAAACATATAATGCTTCGGAAGGTTTTTTTGCATTTCAAGACCGAAAAGAATCAAAGGAAATGCTTTTATTAACCAATGTTGGGATTTTTTATGAATTTATTCCCTTTGATGAGCTTAATAATCCACATCCAATAGCTATTCCACTTGAAGAAGTAAATTTAAATACAAATTACGCCATTGTAATTTCTACCAATGCTGGATTATGGCGATATATTATTGGCGACACGGTTCAGTTTACTTGTTTGTATCCTTATCGCATTCGCATAACCGGACGTACAAGTCAGTTTATAAATGCATTTGGTGAAGAAATAATTATCGAAAATGCCGAAAAAGCTATTTCCGAAGCCTGTAGAATTACCAATGCAAAAGTTACCGAATATACTGCCGGACCTGTTTACCTTTCAAATAACTCTAAAGCCGCACACGAATGGCTGATAGAGTTTGAAACCTTACCTCATAATGTTGAAATTTTTAATGAAATTTTGGATAAAACATTAAAAGCCATCAACTCCGACTATGACGCAAAAAGATATAAGGATTTACTACTTCAAAAACCAATAATTCACATCATGCCAAATGGCGCATTTTTTAATTGGTTAAGGGAAAAAGGGAAATTAGGAGGACAAAATAAAGTTCCTCGATTATCAAATAACAGAAAAATTATTGAAGAAATATTGAAATTTAATGAAAATATCTAAAATTTTATTCACATCTTTTTTTCTATTTAATTTGACTTTTTTATTTAGTCAAATCGATTTAAAATTAATTTGCACCACATCTACTAGCGCTTATCAAGTAAAACTCGATGTATTAAACAATATTTATCTTATAGAAGCAAAAGGCATTTCTAAACAAAATCTTTGTGATAATCCAACTCATAATTATCATTTTATTTCAAATAATGCGGATGTAATTGCAAATATATCAAGCCCTTTTAAAATATTTATTTATTTTTCAAGTAATAATACTATTGAATTTTTAAACAATCAATTATCGCCGATAGGTAATACCCTTAAAATTTCGGATTACACTCATGAATTAATCACTTTAGCATGCCCGTCATACGATAACGGAATTTGGGTTTATAATTCTTCTCAAAACATTTTAATCAGATACAATTCAACTTTTACAAAAACTCATCAAAGTAATCCAATTACTGAACTGTATAATAGGAATCAAAATCCAACAGAGCTTTTTGAAAAAAATGAACAGCTTTATTTAGGTTTACCCAATTATGGAGTTTTAATTTTTGACAAATACGGAACTTATCAAAAAACAATACCAATAAATTATCAAAAACAATTTAACATTATCGGTACAAAGTACTATTATTTATTTGAAAATAAGTTAATGGCTTATGATACCAAAACTTTTGAAGAGGCGATAATTTTAAAAGAGGAGTCGGATATTATAAATTTTGACATTAACACGAATTACATAGCAATAATAACACAACAAGGCATATTCAAACTATACCAAATTCCCTTACTTTAATTTAAAATTAATGAACTCCAAAAAAATATTTGATAATTTTCCTAAATCACGTCCTCCACTTCCTGAAAAAATAAAGTTGATTTACGAAACTCAGTACAAAAAAAATAGAGAGGGTAAAAGTACAGCATCATCAGCGTCACAAAAGATGGAAAAATGGATGCACAAAAAAACTGCTATGGATGTTGTTTCAAACCATACAAGATGCACTTTAGAAGTAGGGGCAGGAACATTAAATCACTTAAATTATGAACATTCGGAAAAATACGATATTATTGAACCGTTTGTAAATTTATTTAGAAATTCGGAAAATTTAAAATTTTTACGGAATATTTATTTGGATATTAACGAAATTGAAATTCAGCCAACATACGACAGGATAATTAGTATTGCAACCTTTGAACACATTACAAATTTACCCGAAGTTGTTGCAAAACTTGCTTTGTTATTAAATGAAAAAGGTCAACTAAGGGTTTCAATTCCAAACGAAGGAAGTTTAATTTGGAAAATGGGTTGGAAATTAACAACTGGCATAGAGTTTAGATTTAAATACAAAGCAAACTACGGTGATTTAATGAAGCATGAACACGTAAACAATGCAAAGGAAATTGAAGATATATTATACTATTTTTTTGATAAAATAGACAAAGACTATTCAGGATTAAGCTCATCGCTTTCGTTTTATAAATTTTACAAATGCTTAAATCCAAGAATTGAACGTTGCAAAAATTACCTATCGACCCTTTGAATATTTTCTGGTAAATTTTTCCAAGCACTTTCGTAGTCGGGGGAAATAAATAACGTATCTAAACCATCTACCGGCTTCATTTTTCCATAATTAGCCCAATAAGCTTCTTTCGACATCGAATCCCAATGAATTGAAGTGGAACGGTATTGCCGAGTTTGAAAAAGATTTAACCAAATAAAAAATAAAAAAATCACGCTAAAAGCAATTTGAATAATTTTCTGTTGATTAATTATAAATTGAATTAGAACACAAATTGCAAATATCATTAAGGGATACGAATCGATAAAAGCACGTTGACCAAAACCGCCACCATACCACCAAATTGGCCACGACAAAATAACATAAGTATTTACAATTAAAAAAATAAATGTTGGATAAAACCAATCGGCAGCGTATTTTTTAAGCAATGGAATTGACAAAACCGTTAATAACATCAACGGAGTGTATAAAAACCAACCCTTTCGATAGCTAAAAAGCCCATCTATTAAATGAGGATTTGAAAAATAAAACCGAGCTTCGGCAGGATAAGAGTAGTGAATAAAATTACCCGAAACATAATACCAAAAAGCTATTTGTGGTAACCAAGGAATAAGCATAGCAAACACTAAAACAAACAATAATTTCCAATATTTTTTATAAACCAAAAGTCGATTTTTTATATCGTTCGTGCTTTTAACACCAAACAAAATTGGAATAATAGCAAAAAGGATATTCGAAGGTCGAATTAAAACTATTAACCCAAAAAACAATCCTAAGGCAAACGATATTTTAATCGTAGGATTTGCGTACCATTTAACGCTGTAATATAAAAATATTGAAAGCATAAAAAAAGAGTACACATGCGACATTGCATTTTCAAAAACACTATAATAAAATAAATTAGAGGCAAATACAATTAAAAACAAGCCTATTGCAGTAATTTTATCTGAAAAGTACAGGAGTAAGAGTTTCCTCAGAAAAACTAGTCCTATAAAAAGATAAAAAACACCCGACAGTAAAATTGCTAATCGATATGTCCATGAATAACCATCAGCATCTTCATTTAAAATAATTGCAAACAAATGCCCTATAAAAAAAAATGGAGTATAAAAATAAGCAACCCCCATTGTGGTTCTGATGTTATTGTGTCCGTTTTCGTTAATTTCTAAATAGATTTTGTTGCCATATTTTTCAGGATTTGATTGAGCAAAACGAAAATCGGGGTCGTGATGAATAAATAAAGCAGGTAAATAGGAATAATAGTAAGTAGCATCGCTGTGAATAACCTTCTTATCGTCATTCCAATCGGCAGCCCAAAATACAGTAAAAAGCGAAAAAATCAGTGAAAACCAAACGACATATAATGATATATTTTTCTTGAAAAATTTCATCCTAAGTTATTTAGCTCGAAATAGACCATACTTGATAAGTGTCCATAAAATTTTAAAGCCATCGGTATTTTTAAGTTTTTTACCACCACCATTGTTACGAGGGAAGTAATTAACAGGCACTTCCGCCACGTTGTTTCGCTTTACACGTAGTGCTTTTATAATCATTTCGGCTTCGAATCCAAAGCGATTTTCGTGAAGATTAAGTTTTTCGGCTAAACTTCGTTGAATTAACTTGTATCCACATGCCATGTCGGACAATTTTACATTGATTAAAATGGAGGTTAAAAAGGTAAAAAATCGATTAGCTAAATACCTTTTATAGGATGAAAGAGGTCGTGAAATCCCCGACATATAACGCGACCCGTTAATAAACTCCACTCCCAACCTATTCATCTCAACAATCATACTTGGAATATCTTCTGGAGAAAGTTCTAGGTCGGCGTCTTGAATTAAAAAAACATCTCCTTTAGCATTATTAAAACCCGAACGAACGGCTGCACCTTTTCCTAAATTTTTCTGATGTTTGTGAAAACTTAGAGGTAATGAGCACTTATATTTATTTAATATTTCTATGGTATTATCCGTTGAAGCATCGTCAACAACAATAATTTCTGTTTGATGAACACAACTTGGGAATGTTAGATGATTTATTCTATCTAAAACCTCGATAATAGTATCTTGCTCATTGTAAACAGGTATAATAATACTCAGGAACATTAATTTTTGCTTATTTAAGAGTTAACGAAATTAGTTTATGAATATTGTAACATAACTGTCCGAACATTTTATAAAAAGCAGAAAAGTTCAAAAGTACTATA
>CAZFPO010000040.1:0-20626 GCA_964521105.1 uncultured Lentimicrobiaceae bacterium
ATTAAGCACTAATTATTCGATTATGGGAAATTTAATTACATATTAGTTAAATCTTCAATTTTTTTAATAATCTTTTGGCAATGATAGTCCCAATTATTTACTGAAATTTCTTCTTTCACAATTTTTTGAAATTCAACATTATTATTAAGGTTCAACGCAAAATCAATTTTTTTGATAAATTCTTCGGAACTATCAGCTATCAATACTGATTTGTACTTTCGACATTCTGCAATATTGGTGCTTACTACGGGCAAATTCATTGCTAAATACTCGAAAAGTTTTACAGGAGATATGGCATTAGTAATTTCATTTACCAAAAAAGGCAATATTGCAACATCAAAAAAACGAGCATAAAAAGGTAATTCTCGATAGTTTTTTTTATCGAAAAAATAGATATTTGGGAATAAATCCCATTTAAAGTCGTTAACACTCTGATCATAGTCAGGTCCAATCAACACAATATTTACATCTGGTAAACTATTCGAAACAAATTGAATTAATGAATAATCGATTTTCCATTTTGAAAAGATACCATAATAGCCAATTATTGGCTTTTTGTTATTTAAAATATCAATCAGGTCTATAGGAACTTGAGCATCATCACTAACGAAAAAATCATTTTCAAAAACAGCATTAGGAATTAATAAAGCATCCTTTCTTAAAAAAGATATTTCATCATAAAGCGAACTTGATGAAGCCATAACAATTTTTGCAATTTTCAACGACTTTTTATGCTCTTTTAGCATTTTTGAATTATAAAATGTTTGAATTTCAATTTTATCAATAAAGTCATAAATTAATTTGTAATTTTTAAAAAAATTGAGATAATACATATTAACTGTCCAATACATATAAATCCATGGGTTTTCCATTTTTCGTAGCAATCGAACACTTGAACATAAATAAAAATTTTTTTCGATTTGTTTAATGCCTTTTACTTTATCACCTTCAATATCGTGAGTTAAATAAAAAACAGTCCAGCCTGCATTACAGAAGGCTCTAGCCAGATGATGTGGTCGTTGCACCATATTATACCAACCAATTACTGGGAAAAAGATGACTATTTTTTCGTCTTTTCCAGAAATAAAAGGATTTTTACGAGGAAAGCCATAAAATCGCAAATAATGTGTTCCCAGCTTATATTCAATACGTTGTATAAAAACAGGAAATTTTGAAGTATACAAATGTAGTGGTCGAAGAACAATATTGATTGAAATAATAAAACATTTTATTATAAAATTAATTGCAATAAAATATTTTTTTTTAATATGTACAATAAACCTCATCAAAACAAATTTTTCTATCTATTAATAATTACCTTATTAGTGCACATTGTGATGCTTTTTAAAAATATATATTTACATTAACCTTACTTTCTTTGTATCGAATTTGTTTGTTTTACCGCAATTAATTTGTCGGCAATAGCTCCATCTTCGCGATAATAAACAAAAATAGTATAATCATTTTTTGTTTCCCAATGATTGCCTTCAATTCGAGAAATATCGTTTGGTTTATTTTTATCATTTGGCACAAATAAATATTGATAATTATAATAACCTTGTTTTAATAAAATTGTTGAAAAATAACCTCCCGACTCTTTATTATATAACATTTTAGCATAAGGCATAATTTTCCAATCGGTTAAACCACCAAAAACATAAATTTCACCATCTAAATAAGGATTTGCTGACTTTAAAAAGAAATTCACAAACACATACTCGCCTTGCAATTGGTCGTCCCAATCTTCGGTTTTAATTAAAAATTTCCCATTAATATCCGAGTTTGATTCATAGGCACCATATTGCTTACTTTTTGTTTCATATAACCACGCAACAACATCATTATTAACCGTTTGAATTCGTTCAACATTATCTAATTTATATTTAACACTTTTTATATCAAACGAGCGAAATTCACTTGCTCCATCAAAAACAATATTTCCGGTGTTTTCGTAATTTATTTGTTCGGTGCTTACCGACATTGGTTTAGGATTTGTTACCATATTATCGCTCCTGCCGTTTTGTTTAATAACTACTTGAAGTCGATTCATTGCATTAATTGAATATCCCATTTTGCTTATACTAAAATTTAATTCTTGCTTGCTAAGTCGATCTTCGATATTAGTTGCACGGGCAAAATAGGCATTAACTATAACTTTGTTTTCGTATATATACAATTTACGAGTTAGCAATGGATTTTGGGGATTATCTTCGTAAACGATTAACATATAATTTCCTGATTTTGTGGGTTTTATATTTTGGTTTGGGAAGCTTAATTTATAATGAGTATATGGTCGCAAGGTATTTACCGAATAGGTAACATCGTTAATTGGTTCTTCGCTAAACGAATCAAAATACTCAATAGAAGATAATTCGCTAGGAGTCCAATCGGCATTACAATGAACCAAGGTGTAATTTAAAAATGGATTTTTAGTGCCTAGTAAATCAAATGAAAGTTCTACAATATCTGATGAATTAAGTTCAATAATTGGGTAGGAAATCGGATTTCCAACCCTAACGAAAGTTACCGAAGCAATATTGGAATTATAAACAGAATCGGGATTAATTGCGTTTAAATTTGTCAAATTAATAATGATAAAGCTTAATAAACAAAAATAATTTTTAATATACATATTCGATTTTTTGAATTTATTCAACGGTTAATCAAAAAAAAATTATATTTACAGTCTATTTTATTTGTGAATTTGTGAACAATAAAAAAAATAACTTGTTTTGATAACGCAAATATACATTTTGAATTGTATTAAAGATAAAAACCCGAAAAAAAAGCTACTAAAGATATGCCCGAAATCATAAAAATAAAAAAAGGCTTAAATTTAAGACTTAAAGGCAAAGCCCAAGAAGAGGTTTTAGATTTAGGAGTTAATGGATTTTTTGCCATTAAACCCACCGATTTCACAAATATTACTCCCAAACTTTTGGTAAATGAAATGGACGAAGTTTATACAGGGACACCCTTATTTTATTCAAAAGCCGATTCTCGAATTAAATTTTGTTCACCAGTTAGTGGGAAGGTAAAAGAAATAATACGTGGTGAAAAAAGAAAGTTATTGGAAATAATTATTGAATCAGATGGAAAACTAAACCCTATTGACAAAAAAAACTTTTCCGAACCATTACATCCAGAAGATATTTTACAAAACCTATTAGAAAAAGGATATTGGGCAGCAATACGTCAACGCCCTTTTAACATTGTTGCAAACCCTGATGAAAAGCCCAAAGCAATTTTTATTTCGGGGTTTGACTCATCGCCACTTGCTCCCAATTATGAATTTATATTTTCTGGTCGTATTAAAGAAATTCAAAAAGGGATTGATGTTTTGAAAACATACACAAATACGACCATTCACTTTAGCCTTCACCAAACGTTAAATGGCGAAAATTCAATTTTTAAATCATTACAAAACGTTGAATTACACACCTTTTCGGGACCACACCCTTCGGGCAACATTGGCACACAAATCCATCACATTGACCCAATAAACAAAGGAGATATTATTTGGACAATAAATTTGGCGGATATTGCAAATATTGGCGAATTCTATTTAACTGGCGAGCCCTGTTACAAAAAAACGATAGCAGTAGCCGGTTCCGAAACTGAAACAGCTAAATATTTCAACCTTATTTCGGGGGCATCCATTAAATCATTTTCAAAAAATATTGATTCCAACACACGAATAATAAGTGGGAATGTGCTTACAGGGACAAATGTTGGAATGAATGGTTATTTGGGCTATTACGAAAACATGGTTACAATAATTCCTGAGGGCGACTATTACGAATTTTTTGGCTGGATGATGCCAGGTTTTAATAAATTAAGTTTATCTCGCACATTTTGGTCGTGGTTAACTCCAAATAAGGAATACAATGTTGACACTAATTATCATGGAGAACTTAGAAACTTTGTTGTAACTGGTCAATACGAAAAAGTATTTCCATGGGATATTATGCCACAACAACTTATAAAATCGATGATTGTAAAAGATTATGATTTAATGGAAAAACTAGGTATTTTAGAAGTTGCCGAAGAAGATTTTGCATTATGCGAATTTGTTTGTACTTCAAAAATTGAACTACAAGAAATTGTGCGTCAAAGCATTAATGATTATATTAAAGAAATGGTTTAAACGATATTAATTATCAAATACAGATGAAAGCAGTAAGAGATATTATAGACAAAATGAAACCCACTTTTAACAAAGGTGGAAAACTCTACTTTTTACACTCTACTTTCGAAGCTTTTGAAACCTTCTTTTTTGTACCCAACCATGTTACAAAAAAAGGCTCTCACATTCGCGATGGAATAGATTTAAAACGCACGATGATAGTGGTTGTGTTGGCATTGATGCCTGCCTTGATGTTTGGAATTTACAATGTGGGATATCAGCATTTTTTATCACAAGGCATTCAAGCTAGTTTTTGGGAAATGGTTTTCTATGGTTTTTTAAAAGTATTTCCAATTATAGTAGTATCCTATGTTTCGTGTTTAGCCGTTGAATTTACTGCCGCTCAAATAAATGGGCATACCATAAACGAGGGAGTTTTAGTAACCGGTATGTTAATCCCATTGGTAATGCCACCTGATATTCCATTGTGGATGGTTGCAGTAGCTTCGGTATTCTCTATAATTTTTGCCAAAGAAATTTTTGGTGGCACAGGAATGAACTTTTTAAATCCAGCATTGGTAGCACGAGCTTTTATCTTTTTTGCTTACCCTGCATCAATTACTGGCGATAAAGTATGGATAGCCGATAAAGCAGACGCATTTTCCGGAGCAACTCCTCTAGGATTGTCTGCAGCAGAACAATTTGATAAATTACCAGATATGCAATCGATGTTTTATGGTTTTATACCTGGAAGTATAGGGGAAACTTCAAAAATTGCCATATTATTAGGAGCAATTATATTAATTTATACTGGCATCGGAAGTTTTCGCATTATGATTTCGGGAGTGATTGGATTGATAGCAACAGGATTACTATTCAACGCACTTGGCTCAAATACATACATGCAAATACCCGCTTATGAGCATTTACTCTTTGGAGGATTTTTATTTGGCATTGTATTCATGGCAACCGATCCAGTTTCTGCTTCCCAAACCCCTACCGGAAAAATTATTTATGGCTTTTTCATTGGGGTATTTACAATGATGGTTAGGGTAGTAAACCCAGCATACCCCGAAGGCACAATGCTAGCCATTTTATTAATGAATGTTTTTGCACCGCTCATTGATTATTTTGTTGTGGAATCAAACATAAAAAGGCGATTAAAAAGAGTAAAAGCCATTGTAAAATCTTAAAAACAAAAATTATGTTCAGCAATAGATATATTTTTATTTATTCTTCGGTTATGGTTGTATTAGTTGCTATACTTTTAGCACTAGCAGCAACATTATTAAAACCAGCCCAAGAAAACAACATCAAAATTGAAAAAATGCAACAAATATTAAAATCGACTAATATTGTTGCTGATGTGAATCAAGCTATTCCTTTTTACGAAAAGTATATCACCAATGAGTTAGTAATTGATCAAGAGGGGAATGTTTTATCGGATTATTCAAAAGGATCTTTTATAAAGGGAAACGAAAGAGCATTTGATATAAATTTAAAAGAAGAACTTAAAAAATTAGATGAAAATTCCACCACAAAAAAACCGATTCATCTGCCACTATTTATAATGGTAAACGATAACAAAGACACCTTATTTGTAATACCACTTTATGGCAAAGGTTTATGGGGTCCAATTTGGGGTAATATTTCGTTTAAAAGTGATAAAAACACGGTTGCCGGTGTAACTTTTGGACACAAAGGTGAAACTCCTGGTTTAGGTGCCGAAATTTCTGAATCGAAGTTTCAAGAAGAATTTTTTGGCAAACAAATTTTCAACGAAAAAGGAGAATTTGTCTCCATTAAAGTAATTAAAGGTGGTGTGAAAAATAGTTCAATAAATCCAATATACGGCGTTGATGCCATTTCGGGAGGAACCATTACCAGTAACGGTGTAAACGAAATGCTTAACCATTGCTTAAAAAATTATATACCATTTTTCAAAAAACAATAAATATGAGCACATCAAATAACTCCTTATTTTCTGCGGCAAATCGGAAATTACTTTTCGGACCACTTAATATGAACAATCCTATTACTGTTCAAGTGTTGGGTATTTGTTCGGCATTAGCAGTAACTGCTCAAATGAAGCCAGCATTTGTAATGGCACTATCTGTTACGGTGGTTACCGCATTTTCAAACTTCATAATTTCACTTTTGCGAAACACCATTCCCCCAAGAATCAGAATAATTGTACAGTTGGTTGTTATAGCAGCCTTAGTTATTATAGTTGACCAAATATTAAAAGCTTATGTTTACGATGTTAGCAAACAGTTGTCGGTATTTGTAGGGTTAATTATTACAAATTGCATCTTAATGGGACGTTTAGAGGCTTTTGCAATGGCTAACAAGCCGTTGCCTTCGTTTATTGATGGAATTGGAAACGGATTAGGATATGGTATGATATTAATGATTGTTTCGTTTATTCGTGAATTATTCGGTTCGGGTTCAATTTGGGGTTTTAAAGTAATACCCCAAGCCTTTTACGATGTTGGATACCGCGACAACGGATTTATGATATTACCACCAATGGCATTAATTATTGTTGGAGTAATAATTTGGATTCAACGCTCTTATTCTAAAGAATTGACTGAAAAAGATTAATGGATTTAAAATTCAAACAATGGAAAATTTAATAAATATATTTGTCAAATCGGTTTTTATCGATAATATGGTTTTTGCATATTTTTTAGGAATGTGCTCATTTTTAGCAGTATCAAAAACGGTAAAAACATCGATGGGTTTAGGTGTAGCTGTAGTTTTTGTTATGCTAATTACTGTTCCCCTAAATTTTTTAATGGAAAAATATCTTCTTAAAGCGGGAGCTCTATCATGGCTAGGCAGTGATTATGCTGACATGGATTTAAGTTTTTTAAGTTTCATCATGTTTATCGCCGTAATTGCATCAATGGTTCAGTTAGTTGAAATGATTGTTGAAAAGTTTTCTCCAGCTTTATATTCATCACTAGGAATATTTTTGCCATTAATTGCTGTTAATTGTGCCATTTTAGGAGGCTCTCTTTTTATGCAAGAACGTGAATACACAAATGTTGCCGAAGCCACAGTTTTTGGTTTAGGTTCTGGATTTGGCTGGATGATAGCCATTGTAACCATTGCTGCCATTCGCGAAAAACTAAAATATTCCAATATTCCTGCACCATTAAAAGGATTAGGAATAACATTCATCATTACAGGTTTGATGGCAATAGCATTTATGAGCTTTTTAGGTATTAAATTATAAAACAATAAACCTATGGGACTTACAACTATAATACTTTTAAGTGTAACAATTTTTTTGGCAACTATTATTTTGTTGGTAGCCATATTACTTTATGCCCGAACTAAATTAGTGGCTCAAGGAGAGGTGAAAATTACCATTAATGAAGATAAAGTTATTAATGTTCAACCTGGTTCAACCCTTTTATCAACCCTTGCTGAGCAAAAAATATTTTTACCTTCGGCGTGTGGTGGCGGTGGCACTTGTGCCATGTGTAAATGTCAGGTTATTGAAGGTGGCGGAGATATTTTACCAACCGAAACCGGACACATTAATCGCAAATTACAAAAAGACCATTGGCGTTTGGGTTGCCAAGTTAAAGTGAAAAACGATTTAAAAATTGAAATTCCCAAGGAAATTTTTGGAATTAAAAAATGGGAATGTGAAGTAGTTTCTAATAATAATGTAGCCACGTTTATAAAAGAATTTGTAGTAAAATTACCCGAAGGTGAAACGCTTGATTTTGAATCGGGAGGATATGTTCAAATTGACGTTCCTGCTTGTGAAGTTGATTTTTCAAAAGATATTGATGTACAAGAAGAGTATCGCCAAGATTGGAACGAGATGAAAATTTGGGATTTAAAAATGAAAAACAATGAACCAATTTTCAGAGCCTATTCCATGGCAAACCATCCTGCCGAAGGGAATATTGTGATGCTTAATATTCGTATAGCAACCCCACCATGGGACAACAAGAAAAAAGCGTTTATGAATGTAAATCCTGGAATTTGCTCTTCATACATTTTTTCACGAAAACCTGGTGATAAAGTTACTGTTTCGGGACCTTACGGTGAATTTCATATTAAAAAAACCAAAAACGAAATGGTTTACATTGGTGGTGGCGCCGGAATGGCTCCATTACGTTCGCAAATCTTCCATCTTTTTCAAACCGAAAAAACCGACCGAAAAGTATCCTATTGGTACGGGGCTAGGTCACTTAGGGAAGTCTTTTATGAAGAAGAATTTAGAGCCATTGAAAAGGAATTTCCAAATTTCAAATTTAATTTAGCCCTTTCACAAGCTCTCCCCGAAGATAATTGGACAGGTTTAAAAGGTTTTATCCATCAGGTAGTTTTGGAAAATTATTTAAAAAATCATCCCGAACCTGAAGAAATTGAATATTACCTTTGTGGACCACCAATTATGAATGAATCGGTGTTTAAAATGCTTGATAATTTAGGCGTACCCAAAGAGAATATCGCTTTTGATGATTTTGGAGGGTAACATTTTATATTTTTCGATAATAAATTTTCGCCAAAAAGAACTAACCCTTAGTATATACGATTAATTTGCTATCGACACATAGCAAGCAGAACAATTTATATACAAAGCGAAACTTTAACGTTAATCTTTCGTAAAACGCAATATTGCAAAGTTAAATCAAAGTTGAATTGCTCTATTTGATGTAATTTTGCATCACTAAAAACAAATATACAAATGGGATTATTTTCATTTTTCACAAAAGAAATCGCTATTGACCTTGGTACAGCCAACACTATTATTTATTATAATGATAAAGTGGTAGTTGATGAACCCTCAATTGTAGCTATTGAGCGAAGTAGCAACAAAATTATTGCTATCGGGAAACGAGCCTTGATGATGCATGGTAAAACCCACGAAAACATCAAAACGGTTCGTCCATTAAAGGATGGAGTTATTGCCGACTTTCAGGCAGCAGAATACATGCTAAGAGGCATGATTAAAATGATTTCTACAAAAAATTCCCTCTTCCCCCCTGCCCTACGAATGGTAATTTGTATTCCTTCGGGGATTACCGAAGTGGAAGAACGAGCGGTTAGAGACTCAGCCGAACAAGCTGGAGCTAAAGAAGTTCGTTTAATTCACGAACCAATGGCTGCTGCAATCGGTATTGGAATTGATGTACTAGAACCTACGGGGAACATGGTTATTGACATTGGTGGTGGAACCAGTGAAATTGCGGTTATTGCTTTAGGTGGTATTGTAAGTAACAAATCCATTCGTACAGCTGGTGATGATTTTAACGTGGATATTGAAGAATATATGCGTAAACATCACAACATTTATATTGGAGAACGTACTACCGAAAAAGTAAAAATCGAAGTTGGTTCGGCACTTAAAGAGTTGGACAACCCACCAGACGACGTACCTGTTCATGGTCGCGACTTATTAACAGGTATTCCAAAGGAAATTATTGTAAATTATACCGAGATTGCCGAAGCGATTGATAAATCGGTTGCAAAAATCGAGATGGCTGTAATGAATGCATTAGAGAACACACCTCCTGAACTTTCGGCAGATATTTTACGAACTGGCATCTATTTAACTGGTGGCGGAGCATTACTCAGAGGTTTAGACAAACGTATTGCTCAAAAAACACGGTTAACAGTACACATTGCCGACGACCCATTAAAAGCAGTTGCCAGAGGAACCGCTATAGCTTTGAAAAACTTTAACAAGTACCCTTTCCTTATTAAATAACACAATCAAATCCCAATACTAAAAGGCTGTTTAATCTCATTTACAGCCTTTTTTAATTACTTAATAATTCAAAATTACTTTGAAATATTTTATTTTTAGTAATGGTTTTATGCTTAAATTTGTGGTTTATTTTAAGAGTTTATGTATAATTTAATTCATTTTTTATGGAAACATCTTGCAATAATTGTATTCGCAATTCTTGAATTAATTTCTATAATTTTCATTGTACAAAACTCTAATTATCAAAAGCAAGCAATCACATCTTCGGCAAATGAATTTTCGGGAAACATTTTACAACGCTGGGATAATTTAACAGGATATTTCCATCTTCGAACAATAAACGAGCAATTAGCTTATCATAATGCACTTTTAATGAATCGGCTACCCTCTTCTTATATAATTACAACCGATAAAGTATTTAAATCTAACGACACATTATATCGGAAGCAATTTGATTATTCCGTTGCCAAAGTAATTAGCAATAGCACAAGCAAACGAAACAATTATTTAATTATCAATAAAGGACGAAATCAGGGAATAAAACCCGATCAAGCAATTTTATCGCCACGGGGTGTAGTAGGAATTGTAAAAGATGTAAGCAATAATTTTTCATCGGTATTATCTGTACTTCATAGCGATGCTCGAGTTAGTGCAAAAATTAAACGAAATGGTTATGTAGGAACGGTTATCTGGGATGGAAAAGATTACCGATTTGGAAAATTAATCGATATTCCTTATCATTTAAGTGTGAAAATTGGCGACACTGTTGTTACTAGTGGATATTCCACCGTTTTTCCCGAAAATGTAACCATCGGTTATATCAGTGAAGTTAAACCTAATGTAAATGATAATTTTTACGATTTGAAAATATATTTTTCTACCGATTTCAATCGTGTTAGCCAAGTATATGTTGTTCAAAATAATTTTAAAAGTGAATTGGATAGTTTAACCTCAAAATTTAAAGAATGAAAAACATTTCAAATTACTTTTTAAGTTTCATTCTTGTGATGTTTATCCAACTATTTATTTTAAACAACATAAATTTATTTGGCTACATTAACCCATACTTATACTTATTTATAATTTTAAGTTTACCCTTTAAAATAAAGCATACTCCATTAATTATTATATCATTT
The DNA here is from genome assembly GCA_964521105.1 of uncultured Lentimicrobiaceae bacterium. Lineage (GTDB taxonomy): Bacteria > Bacteroidota > Bacteroidia > Bacteroidales > WCHB1-69 > JAQUGA01. Next base: position 11,000 of record CAZFPO010000040.1, read on the forward strand.
TTTGTTGGTTATATTGTTGATTTGTTATCCGGAGGAATCATTGGACTTCACGCAGCTTCGGCAGTTTTAATTGGGTTTATTCGTCCATTTATTATCCGAGGTATTTCTTCAAACGAATCGGAATATGATACAAAATCGCACCCTTCATTAAACAATATGGGGTTAAAATGGTACATTACATATTGTTTGTTATTGGTTGGATTTCATCACATATTATACTACTATTTAGAATGTTTCAGTTTTTCCTCCTTCTTTTCAACCTTTTTCCAATCGATTATAAATTCCATCTTCACTGTTTTTGTAATCATGATTTATCAATTGATTTCATTTAAATCAAAAAAACGATAGCCTAATTTTTATTTAATCGTTTTAGTTTAATTATTTAAAAGATATTCTGTTATATTTGTAGTTGAAAAACAATAAAAATTTACCATGAAAAAAATCATTATTTTGTTAGTTATAGTAACTACAAGTTTATTTTATGTAAAGGGACAACCATTTGTGGTTACAACGCCACAAGAAAAAAATGTGGTTCTTGAAGAATTTACGGGTGTTAACTGCCAATATTGTCCAGATGGGCACGCACGAGCAAAAGCTTTATCCGAATCCAAACCCGGACGAGTAGTTCTCGTTATGCTACATCAAGGGACATACGCAGCAGCAACTCCCGATTTTAGAACCACTTTTGGCGATGCTCTGGCATCTGAATTTGGTGTTAGCGGATATCCAATTGGAGCAGTTAATCGTGAATTATTCCCCGAAGTGGAATCAACAATTGCTATGAATCGTGGTGGTTGGTCGTATGCAGCCTATAAAAAATTCCCCGAACAATCTCCGGTGAATTTAGGCCTTAAAACTACGTTCGATTCCGAAACCCGAGAACTTACAGTAAACGTTGAACTTTTTTATACTAAAAACAGTCCTGTTGCAAATAATTACATTCAAGTTGCCTTTTTACAAGATAGTATAAAAGGACCACAAGTAAATGGTGGAGCGGGGAACAATTACAACCACATGCACATGTTACGACATTTTATTACTGGACAATGGGGCGACCAAGTTACAACTACCACTCAAGGAACTTTAGTTCAACGAACATATACTTGGGTAGTGCCAGATAGCATTGGATACGGTACTGCAGTAAAAATTCCAGTAAAAATCGAAAATTGCAAAGTTGCCGCATACGTTACCCAATCGCATAAAGATGTTTTTACTGCTGCTGAAGTGCCAGCAACTGGTGGAACACACACAGGAGCTACTGCGCTTTATATTGGTGAAATTTCAGGCCCAACCACTCAAATTCAATCTGGAGTTACTTCACAACCAAATAATTTTGTAATGAATTTAAACAACTCTATGGCAGGAACTGAGCCATTTAAAGTCTTTATTACACCCGAAAATGTACCAAATTCATGGTCGTATAACTTTGAAATTAATAGCACAATTTATAGCGACACGGCTACTATAAATATTACTAACGGAACTCCGTTAGCTTCTGCCATTCATGTTACACCTGGCGCAGATGCTGGGCTTGGAAAATTTACGTTAACAATGATTTCGGTTAACAATCCAGAAGCTTCTCCTAAAAAATTTGAAGTATATGTTATTCATAATATTACCGATTTAATAGTAAAAGGCAGTGGCTCGTGGGGTGATGGATTAGAATATAATTTTGATCAAGTTTTTAATGACGCAATGATAGCAACTGGTAGCACAACTTGGGCTAACACAAATGCCGATGTAATGAAAAAAGCATTTGATGCCGATGTAATGAACGGAGTAAACAACATTTATCTTAACATTGCTTGGTCATTTCCATCATTAACCGATGAGGAAGCTACTTCACTAATGGAATTTATGGATGGTGGAGGAAATGTTTTTATGTCTGGTCAAGATATTGGCTGGGATATTGGTTCGGGAAGTGGATATGGTACAGATATTACAAAAGAGTTTTTTAGAGACTATATTCATGCAAAATTTGTAAACGATGGTAGCTCTACAAATAGTTCGCTAATTTCAACTACATATCCATACGAAAACGTTGGAACCTCAGCTCTAGGATACGCTTATGGCTCAACCAATTTTTACCCCGACCAAATTGACACATTGGGCGGTTCAATTTGTATTTTTACATACAACACTGCTGCTAAAAAAGCAGGTGTGAGATATAATAACGAAACTTTTAAAACGGTTTATTTGGGCGTTGGCTTAGAAATGATTGGAGATGTTTCTAAACGAAATGATATTTTTAAAATTACTTACGATTGGTTTAATGGATATTATGATAATATTCCTGAAGACGGATTACAAAGCTTATTTTTAGGACAAAACTATCCTAACCCAGCAAATAACTATACCTTTATTCCAATTAATTCAAAAGATGAATGTGTACTGGAAATTTTTGATATTAATGGAAATAAAGTTTTAAATCGTACGATTTTAGCCAATTCAATTGTTGTTGAGGTTAACACTTCTTCATTTAAAGCCGGACAATATTTCTATCGATTATCCAACAATAGCTCGCAAAGTAAAACTTATCCTTTACAAATTGTGAGATAATTATGAATAATTAATGAAAAGACCTGACAAAAGTTAGGTCTTTTCGTTATAATAAGAAAACCAACTATTTAACTTTTTCCAATGACAACAAAAAAAACGTCTTCTTTTATTCTTTTCATTTTATTCATTCTCTTATCAAGCAACACCATAAAATGCCAACAAAGTTTTGAAGGTATCATTAAATTTGCATATAAATTTGAATCAAAATCAACTGATTTCACTTCATTTGTTTTAGCAAACTATTTTGGTGATACATCTGTTGTTTTTTTTAAAAACGGAAAATACAAGCAATTGTATCCTAATGCTAGAGGCATTACACATGTAATTTACGACAGCAAATCAAATCAGTATTTTATGATTTATAAAAATATTGACACCCTGTTTTATGCAGATGCCGGATCAACTACTAAAAAATATCAAATTGGAAAGAACCCTTCTATTAAAAAAACAATTTTAGGATATTCGTGCAGCAGTGTTACCATTGTTTCCGAAAAAGACACCACCACTTATTTTTACTCAACCGCTTTACCTTTATCATACACCCCATTTGTAAACCACAAAATGGGTGGATATAATATTCTTACACAGCTTATTAAATCGGTGTATCTCGAAATGATTTACCGAAACGAATATTATATTTCATACTCAAAAGCATTTTCTGTTGAAAAAAGAGATTTAAATGATTCCATTTTTAAATTACCGAATTTACCTATGAAAAAAAGATAAACTGGCAATTTTTCATCCTCCAATTCTTTTTTATATTTTTACCTTTCCAATGTTTAATTAAAGGAACGAATGAAAATTATTCGATTTATTTCCGAAAACTATCTCAAAATAGCACTTATAATTGGCTTGTTTTTGAGCACATTCCTTATTTTTAAAATGTTTCAAAAACCTCAAATTTTTGAAGCTACTTTGAAAAAAATAACTCACACATACGTTCGCGATTCGGTTAATGATAATATTATTTGGAAGGTTCAACAACCCTACTATTACATGGATACCGCTAATACAGTTCGCTGGGATGGAGTTATATACAAAGACATCAAGGACAACTACTATTCAAATGGCGACTGGAAATATGGGTTTTTCCCTTTATTCCCAATGTTTTGGAGAGTAACAAACATCTCGAGTTTGTTTATCGGATTACTAAACTATTTATTGTTTGGTTTTTCGGTTTTAATTATCTCAAATCTCTTTTTAAAAGAGAAAATTAAATCATTTACCGAAAGGTTCTGTGTTTTTACAACCGCTTTGATTCTTCCTCCAATAGTTACGTATTATTTGCCTTATGCAGACGCATTAACCACTTTTACTTTTTCAATGGCAATGTGGGGTTTAATGAAAAAAAAATATTGGATATACTTTATCTTCGTTTTTTTGTTTGCTACCAGTCGCCCAATATTTGTACATGTTGGTTTAGCTTTTTTAATGTTAGACTTTCTATACTTACTAAAACACCATAATATTAAACATTTTATTAAAGAAATCACCCTCAAATTACTACCACTAATTAGTGGAACCCTCCTTGTATTCCTCCTTTTTTACCTAAATTCCGGTTCCTTTTTGAAGTATTTCGAAACAATAAATCAATATTGGAAAACATCGTTTAGTATTCCTAATCAAATTTCCGATTGGTCAATTGAAAGTTTTGCAATAAATATTTTCATTATCTTTTTTATAATTTCACCCTCTTTAGTGATATTTTTTAAGCACTTTGCTACCCTTTATTTATCAAAAGACAATAAAGAACTACAAAGCCTTTTTAATGGAAACACTTTTTCCATAAAGGATTATTTTTTTTATATTTCAATCATATACTCAACAGGGGTTTTAGTTTTTACATTGTTTTATCAAAATGGCACCCTAAACGGATTAAATCGTTATATTTTTGTTTCCCCATTCTTTTTAATTTATTTTTTCTACGGATATCAATACTTAAAAGAAGTTCCATGGCGGGTTTTTACACTTAGTGTTGGACTATTATTGATTCCATCTATTATAATGCTAACTAGTTTTGACAAAATTGACCCTGAAATAAACTTTAGTGATTTTGGATTTTTCATCTTACTTATAGATGTCATTTTTTTATATTCCTTACAATACTTGAATAATTTTGTAAAAGTGTCATTATTGATTATTCTAGTTTTATTAAATCTCACACTGATTACTTACCTTTACAACATCTATTTATGTAACGGATGGATTTATACCTAAACGATGAAAACAAGTATTATATACCGAAATATTCATATTTATCGTTTAGTGATGAACATTTTGTATTCGATGAAATACAAAAAAAGATTTACCGATATCCTTTCACTGTTTGATAATGAAGATAAAAGTGTTCTTGAATTGTGCTTTGGCGACACTATTATTGCTCAGGAATGTAAAAAAAGAAATATTTTGTGGATAGGTTTTGACATCAATAAATATTTTGTAAATACTGCTAAGTTAAAAGGATTTAATGCTATACAAGCCGATTTAGCAACCCTTGATTCTTTTCCAAAAGCCGATGTTTGCATTATGTGTGGCTCTCTATATCATTTCAACGATGATTTAGAATCTCTATTTGCTAAAATGTTGAAATCATCACATAAAATAATCATATCTGAACCCATCGAAAATATATCATCCCAAAAAGGAATTATTGGAAAAATTTCCCGAATTCTAACAAATGCAGGAAAAGGAGATGAAAATTTTCGATTCAATCAAACCTCCATTATAGAAACACTAAATAAATACAGCCAAATACAACATTTTACTTTTAAAACAATTAGTATAAAAAGAGATATTTTAATTGAAATTAATTATGACAGAAATCAGCATTGTAATTCCAGTATATAATAGTGAAGAAAATCTCACAGAATTGCACCGTCAAATTGCTGATGCACTTCAAAAAATTACCTACGAAATCATTTTTGTAAACGATGGAAGTAAGGATAATAGCTGGAATTTGTTGTGCAACATTGCCAAAGAAAATGAAAACATCAAGGCTATTAATCTTCGGAAAAATTCAGGACAAGATAATGCACTAATGGCTGGTTTTAGTCAAATTACAGGAAAATACGTGGTGATTATGGACGATGATTTACAACATTCGCCCTACGATATTGTAAATCTTTATGCTAAAATAACCGAAGGTTTTGATATTTGTTACGCCAATTTTCATGTAATAAAACAAGCGGGTTGGAAAAATTTAGGCAGTCGATTTAATGGATATTTAGCGGATTTGCTTTTAAAAAAACCAAAAGGAGTTTACATGTCGCCCTATAAAATTATTGATTCGGAAGTTATTAAATCGATTAAATACGCTGGACCTTTTCCTTATGTTGATGGTTTAATTTTAGAAATTACACATAATATTACTTCAATCGAGGCTGAACATTTTGAACGATATAAAGGAAAAAGCAATTATAATTTAATTAAATCTATTGTTGTATTTTTAAAATTATTTACCGGTTTTTCAATTTTGCCCTTACGATTAGCAACAATTATTGGTTTTTTTGTGGCACTTGCTGGTTTTGGTTTAGGACTTTTTTTTATGATTCAATATTTTTATGGCATTAATCCCGAAGGCTGGACATCGTTAATAGTTACAGTTCTTGTGCTTGGAGGGATAATGTTAATGTCAATTGGCTTACTTGGAGAATATTTAGGCAGAATGTATTCAACCGTGAATCATAAGCCTCAATATTCCATAAAAGAAATTGTAAAAAAGAAAGATTTTAAGCAATAATGTATAATTCAATATTTAAAAATAAACCATGAAAAAAACACTCATAATTTTATTAGGATTTATTGCTATTTCGTGCAAACAAGTTAATATACAAAACGGAAAAGAGGTTCGGTTAACCGAAATACCCTTATATATTGAAACAAGCGATTACGCATTAATTAAAGAATCGTTTAATTTGCACGAAGTTCAAAGAGCCGATTTATTACTGGGTTCATTAACACCCAAATACCCATTAGCTTATGGTGTATTTTTCTCCAGATCGGAAGAAGTATTATTTCGGCAAGGTTGTTTAAGTCCTTATGGCTATTGCATCGTTTTAAAAGACACCTTAGGATTTCATTTAATTAAAAACAAAGCCGATTTAAAAAAATATTATGCTCCCATCGAAACTAAAGAAGAGGCGATTAGCTATGCGTATGCGTTCTCTGGATTAAAACCAAGGTATGATTTTGACATTAAACCCGAATTTAGAACGTTTACAAAAACATTTAAAACAACTAATGCAATCGAAAGCGATGAGGGTTATGAAGTTAACTTATTTGATTATATCATGTGTGGTTGTGGTCCACATACTCATCTAATGATTTCTTTTATGGTTAAAAAAACCGGCGACATTTATTTAAAAGAAACTCAAAAATTATACGAAGACCCAAATGAAGATGGGCTTTGTGTGGATTAAATAAATTTCTTAAAAGAGATAAAACACCCATCATAAGCCCTTTTGATAATTAGCAGAGTATCCTGAAAAGGACTCTGATGAAGAAAAAGTAAAAATGAAAGTTTTATTGGAATAACATAATGTGCAGAGTACCGCCCTATTGTCGAAGCATCTGATAAACAAGCAATTTCTTGATTTTTTCGATAGTTCGGTGCTCTGCACCTCCTTTTTTTTTCCTCATTATAGTTTTTACAGAGAGCATGGTGCTACGCACCTGCTAAATTGGCAAATTGAATTTTCATAATGTAGAATTATTACCATCTTTATTTATAGATTAGTCCAAAGATTCTCTTTAGAAATTCATGAGGTTAAGACCTCCTCATTCCAAGACTTCATACAAAAATTTTGAAAATAAAGAGTGAATGACAGCGTGTAAAACTGTAGCATACAAGCATATGCAAGCATATGCAATCTTATGTAACTCACCGCGATAGCGTCATCAAATAGATACATCCGAACGGTAGAGAGGATTCCTTTGAAAACTAAAAAATACTAAAATTACTAAACTCGTGCGGTGGCAATGAATCCGCCAGCTGGCGGAGCGCGGGCGTGTCGTTGGCTCGAAATAAGTTGAATCGTTACAAATCTTAAAAAGTGCTTGCATCGTGACTGCCATGCAGTTACCCCTTTTTTTAGATTTGTAGATGAAAACTTATTGCGGGGGGATAGCGATATTTTTTTCTTGATTTTTTTGCAACTTTTTGTATCAAGACAAAAAGTGGTAAGAAAATTTGTTTCAATTATCAAAATTTTGAAAATTTACAACAAATTGTAAATGAGATAGATGCTAAATTCTGTCATTGGTAGCCACCTTACTTCGAATGGCTCAGCACAAGTTTGGAGGTGAGTAATTTTAACCGCCGTGGTGGTTTTAACCGCCGAAGGAGGTCTCATCAAATGCAAATTATTGGACCATCTAATATTTCAATATGATATAAATTATATTTGTGATCCCACCAAGAATCGAACTTGGATTTAAAGTTTAGGAAACTTTCGTTCTATCCATTGAACTATGGGACCATTTATGGTGCAAAGATAATAAACTACTCATTAAAAACTTGAAAGAAAAATTTTTTTTGATAATGAGTTGCGAAAATGAATACAACCACAAACCACTAATGGCAATGTTGCTTGTTTGAGTTATAACAAAAACTATTCGTTTAACTTAACCTAAAATCAAATAATAATTTTAATAAATCAACGATAATTTTCCAACCAATACGTGCCGTTTATTTAAATTATCGTAGATAACAATTCGATAGACGTAGGTTGCTATAACATTGTTTTCCACATCACTACCTCTAATAGTACCATCCCATTGTTGATAGTAATCATGCGTTTCAAACACCATTTGCCCCCAACGGTCGTATATTTTCATTTCATAATCACGTTCAATAAAACCAACAGCACGAGGTCCAAAACGGTCGTTTTTACCATCTTCGTTAGGAGTAAAAGCATTTGGAATCCAAATACCAAAATCAACATCAATAATTACCGAACCCCATGCAGTATCAATACAACCATGATTATCTTTAACAACCATAAATACTTCATAATTTCCAGTATTTTGATATATGTGCACTGGATTTTGAACATTGTCGGTGAATCCATCTCCAAAATGCCATTTCCAGTTTACAATTTGTGGGTCGGTTAAATCAGTAAATCTGATGGTAGCATTACTTAAAGTAGCCAACGGAGGAGTTAACGTAAAGTCAGCATCTGGTCCTGGAATACCAATTATTTCTATTGAATCTAAAATGGTACAATACCCATCATTGATAGCAACAGTGTATACACCTGGGAAAAGTCCAGTAGCCGATTCAATATTTTGAGCAGGTTCGGTATTCCATAAATACGAATATACTCCTGAACCACCTTGAGCAAAAGCAGTAACCTTACCAGAACCAACAATACAAGTATCCATAACTATGTTTGTAAACTGAGATGTAGGTTTTGGATGATTTACAATAGTCCATGTAGCTTGAGCTGTACAGTTGTGAACATCGGTAATAGTAACAGTATATGAACCACCAACTAAATTGGATGCTGTTTGTGAATGTTGAATAGGAATTGTATTCCAATCATATGTAAAAGGTGCTGACCCTCCTGTATAATTAACTTGAATTGAGCCATTTTGTGCGTCACAAAGTTCATCTTGAGCAGTAAAACCATCAATAGTAGGTGAAGGGAAGTTCACAATTGTAACACTCGAAGTAGCAGTGCAATTATTTGTATCGCGAATTGTAACATTATAAGTGCCCGATGATAAGTTATTTATTGTAGCCGTAGTTTGAGGTGGAACTGTACTCCAAGTAATTCCAATTGCCCCATTTCCACCAGTAAATTGAACCGTTGCACTACCGTTCATTCCAGTACACGTTTCATCAATTTTAACTATTTGAGTAATTTGAGGTCCTGCCAAATCCTGTATAGTAAAACTTGATGTAATTGTACAACCAGAAGCGTCTGTAACGGTAACAATATAAGTACCTTGAGCTAAACCTGTTGCCGAAGCCGTAGATTGTGGAGGTGTTGTATTCCACAAATACGAAATTGGAGCTGTACCACCCGAAACAGTGATAGAAGCCCTTCCATTACTTTGTCCACAAGT
>CAZFPO010000040.1:20726-22698 GCA_964521105.1 uncultured Lentimicrobiaceae bacterium
GCATCTGAAACAGTTACTGTGTATGAGCCAGGCAATAAATTTGAAATAGTATTTCCGGTTTGAGTAGGTGTAGTGCTCCAAGTGCTTGTTAATGGAGCTGTTCCCGAATTGGGATAAATGGTAATAGTACCATTTGCCAATCCACAAGTAGATGCTGTAATGTCTTGATCTGTAATTGTAGGACCAGGTTGAAAAGTAATTGTAGCACTCGAAGTTGTAGTGCAAGAGTTGGCATCGGAAACGGTAACAGTATAAGTTCCAGCAGGTAGATTACTAGCAGTAGCACCGGTTTGAGTTGGAGAAGTAGACCATGAATAGGAATATGGCGTTGTACCGCCAGAAACATTTGCTGTTAATGAACCATTATTGTCAGTACAGCTTGAGTTTACAGAAGTGATGCTGGTTATGCTGGGAGCAGCACTGTTACTAATCGTGACACTAGCTGTACCTGGACAGTTAGTGGCATCATTTACAGTTACAGTGTATGAGCCAGGAGCTAAACCAGTTGCAATAGAATCCGTTTGAGCAGGTGTTGTGCTCCAAGTGTATGTATAAGGTGCAGTGCCTGTTGGAGTGGCTGTTGCTGTTCCATTTGACATTCCGCAAGTAGGATTGGTAATTGATGTGGCTATATTAGGCCTAGGAATTACGTTAACTGTAATTGAGGAAGTATTACTACAGCCATTTGTTGTTCCAGTAACCGTGTATGTTGTATTTGTTGTTGGAGAAACAGTTAGGGGATTACTGGTTCCCAAACCTTCACTCCAAACATATGATGTGGCTCCAGATGCATTTAATGAAGTGCTTTCTCCAGCACATATGGAACTGCTGGATGCTGATATGGTTACACTAGGAATTGCATAAACACTAACTTGTGTGGTTACGGGAGGACTAACTTGTGTTCCAATTGTAATGGTCATATTATAATTCCCAGATTGTGCAACGGTAATGTTTGGTATAGAAGGACTCATATCATTCGATGTCCATCCGCCAGGTCCAGTCCAACTATACGTTGCACCAGGAGTTGGATTCGTAACAGTGAGATTAAGTGTTTGCCCTTCGCACAAAGGTCCATTATTTGTAATTGGAGGTGCAATAATTCCACAATTTGTTGACCCATTACCTCCTGTTTGTTCAAATGAAATATTGGTAACTACATTAGCATAATTTGTAATAAGTAACACATAAACTTGACCTGTAATAGCACCTACAATATTACAATCTTCCTCTGCAGCTGTTGAATAACTACAATCAACCCCAGCATTTGACATTAAGTCAGAAGCACAAGCTGCACTAAGAGAAGGAAAAGGACCCCAACAAATAAAATCAACATCAGCACCACTCGATATATGTATATCAATGTTTCCAGAATTTCCTATTTCCATCCAATACCATGCTGGATTAGGAGTTGTTGTTAAACAGCTTACCCTGCCCATACTTGGAACATTAGTGCTCGCAGGAAATAAATAGGAATCGCTTGTACAAAATGGAAGGGATGTAGGACAAGTATTGCTACGATACATTGAAATTGGAGATGTGTAAATTTCTTCGGAACAATTTACCCATTGATAAATGTATTCAGAATTCCTACTAATTATACTTTGCTCATGAATTTCTGATGCTTGAATATTGAAATTAATGAAAAATATGCTAAAAATAATTAGAAAACTTGTTTTAATATAGAATAATATTTCCAAATTTTTAATCTTCATAATTTAAATAATTTAATTTATTAGCACCAAAACAATTTAAATTCATTCATTATTATTATATTATTAAAGTGGTTAAAACAGATTGATGTTTCTTTAAGATTTATTACATTTTAACTAGTTAGAACTATAATTAGTTTTTGCTAATATTTTATTAGACACCAAAAATAATAAAAATGGTGTATTAAGCGGATGTTTTTTTATTAACATACCTTAAATCCGCATAAAAGTTATTAACAAAAGCGGTTAAAACATTGTGTATA
>CAZFPO010000041.1:0-22031 GCA_964521105.1 uncultured Lentimicrobiaceae bacterium
TGATTGAACTGCAAAGATAAAAAAATTAGGTGAAAGATTGAGTATTCATTTTAAAAAATTATCATACCCATAAAACGAATATGAAATATCACCCGAACTTTCTACAATTTCATTTAATTTCTTGGCTTCCTCATAGGTCATAACCGAAATTGGCATGTAATAATTTGTCGAATTGTAAATTCCCCTTGGTGCTTCATATTTAAGCCCTTGAACTGCCATATTTTCCGACTTTGCCTTTTCGAGTTCTTCACCAACAATAATACTTTCAGGTTCAAAAAAATCAGTTTCACTTTTGTTTTTGGAGGTAAAAAACATTATTGAGAATCCAACCACGACGATAAGAAGAAAAATATTAACAATGATTAGTATTTTGCTGAATTTATTCATGTCTATTCTATTTAAGCTTAAATAACGATTTTTCAAAACAATTATTTCTTGTTGTCCGTATTATCTAGTCAGAAGTCTGAGACTTCGGACTAGACGACTTCGGACAACAAAGCCACTGCGAATAAGCTTCCCAAATAACCATTCCTGCCGAAACAGAAACATTTAAGGAGTGTTTTGTTCCTATCTGCGGTATTTCGATGCAAGCATCACAAACAGCAATTACATCATCACTTACACCAAAAACCTCATTTCCTAAAACGAATGCTATTTTTTTATTCTCCCCTATTTTAAATTCATGGAGAAATATTGGAGATACAACCTGCTCAACAGCATAAACCAAAAAACCTTCACTTTTTAAAAACGCAATTGAATCCAAAGTGTTTTCAAAATATTTCCAATCAACCGTTTCGGTGGAACCAAGTGCCGTTTTATGAATCTCTTTGTTTGGAGGAGTAGCCGTTATTCCGCATAAATGAATTGATTCAATTCGGAATGCATCTGCCGTTCGGAAAAATGAACCCACATTATTCATGCTTCGGATATTGTCTAAAACAAATACAAATGGAGTTTTTTCTTTTGCTTTGTATTCCTCCGGACTAATCCTATTTAACTCCTCCATGCTTAATTTGCGATGTTCCATAAATATTATTTGTTAGCAATTTGTGTGAAAAAGAAACGACAAAAAACGTAAAACAGAAGAAAAATCAAGAGCAATTTTATACTTTTGTAATTCGTTGCAAAAATACAAAATCCGAACGTATCATGATATCGCTTAATAACGAATAGCCTAAATTTAATGTCATTAATGCCCTAATATGAGTAGTCAAAAAGATAAAAACACCACCGAAACACCCTTAATGCGTCAATATTACTCGTTTAAGGCAAAGTATCCCGATGCTCTTTTGCTATTTCGAGTAGGTGATTTTTATGAAACATTTGGCGAAGATGCCATTAAATCATCTGGAATTTTAGGAATCGTACTTACCCGCCGGGCAAATGGCTCCGCCACATACATCGAATTGGCTGGTTTTCCATATCATGCCCTCGACACCTATCTTCCTAAATTGGTTAAAGCCGGCTTAAGAGTTGCCATTTGCGAACAACTCGAAGATCCAAAGCTTACTAAAACGATTGTAAAACGTGGGGTTACTGAACTTGTTACTCCCGGAGTTTCATACAACGACAAAGTTCTGGAAGTGAAAGAAAACAATTTTTTGGCTTCCGTTCATTTTGGCGAAAAATATTCAGGAATGTCATTTCTCGACATCTCGACGGGTGAATTTTATATCGCCGAAGGAACAAACGAATACATTGATAAACTTTTGCAAAGTTTCCGTCCAAGTGAAGTTATTGTTCAAAAAAATAAACTTTCAAAATTCAAGGAAACATTTGGCGAAAAACTGCTTATTACCACCTTCGACGACTGGGTGTTCACGACCGAATTTTCGACCGATACCTTGCTTCGTCACTTTGGCACCACATCACTAAAAGGATTTGGTGTTGAAAATATGGCTAACGGAATTATCGCTGCTGGTGCTGCCTTGCATTATTTGGCTGACACCCAACACGATAAAGTTCAACACATCACTAAATTATCACGCATTGAAGAAGATCGCTATGTTTGGCTCGATCGGTTTACCATCCGAAATCTCGAACTCATCAGCTCGGCAAACGAAAACGCAACCACTCTTTTAAGCGTTATTGATAAAACATATTCTCCAATGGGCTCGCGGATGCTACGCAATTGGATCGTTTTACCTCTAAAAGACCGGATTTTAATTCAAGAACGATTAGATGCCGTTGATTTTTTCATCAAAAACACGGAACAATCCGATGCTTTACGTCAACAAATTAAAGTAATTGGCGACCTCGAACGACTAATTTCTAAAGTTGCTGTGGGCAGAGTTACACCCCGTGAGATAAAACAACTTCAAAAATCATTGTACGCGGTTGAAGAGATAAAAACACTATGCAATGCCTCGGAAAACAAAGTAATGCACAAAATTGCCGAACAACTTAATGTTTGTTTGAGCATTCGAAATCGAATTGAAAATGAAATTCAAGAAGAACCACCGGTAGCATTAAACAAAGGAAATGTTATCTCTAAAGGAGTTTCGGAAGAACTCGATGAACTCAGAAATTTGGCTTATTCCGGAAAAGATTATTTGGTTCAGATTCAACAACGCGAATCGGAACTCACAGGAATTCCTTCGCTAAAAATTGGTTTCAATAATGTTTTTGGATATTTTTTGGAAGTAACTAATACACACAAAGATAAAGTTCCCACCGAATGGACGCGGAAACAAACGCTCTCGAATGCCGAACGTTACATCACCGAAGAGCTGAAAGAATACGAAGAAAAAATTTTAGGTGCCGAGGACAAAATTTTGGTTTTGGAATCTCAGCTTTTCAATGATTTGATTTTGAGCATGCTCGATTACATCAAACCCGTTCAGCTCAATGCTTCCTTAATTGCCCGATTGGATGTTTTATTGTCATTTGCACAATTATCCACCGACAACAATTACAAATGCCCAATTATAAACGATTCTTTCGTTTTGGATATTAAAGAAGGCCGCCACCCAGTAATTGAAAAGCAACTTCCTCCTGGCGAAAAATACATCAGCAACAGCGTGTTTTTAGATACCGAAAAGCAACAAATTATCGTCATTACCGGACCGAATATGTCGGGAAAATCGGCTTTACTTCGCCAAACTGCTTTGATTGTTTTATTGGCTCAAATAGGTTGTTTTGTCCCAGCCGAATCGGCAACCATCGGCATCGTGGATAAAATCTTTACGCGAGTTGGGGCTTCCGACAATATTTCTTCTGGTGAATCAACCTTTATGGTCGAAATGAACGAAACCGCGAGCATCTTAAATAATGTATCCAACCGCAGTTTAATCCTTTTGGATGAAATTGGTCGTGGAACAAGCACCTATGATGGTATTTCCATTGCATGGGCAATTGCCGAATACCTTCATCAACACAAACTTTTCCGTCCAAAAGTATTGTTTGCCACACATTACCACGAGCTAAACGAAATGGCGAAAAGTTTTAAGCGGATAAAAAACTATCATGTTTCGGTTAAGGAGTTTAACAATAAAATCATTTTCCTTCGCAAACTCACTTCTGGAGGCAGCGAACACAGTTTTGGTATTCACGTGGCTCGAATGGCCGGAATGCCAAACGAAGTACTCAACAAAGCCAATAAAATGTTGGCTCAGCTCGAAAAATCGCACAGCAGCGAAGAGCTTGGAAAGAAAATTGAAACCTCCAATAATGCCGATGATGGCTTTCAATTAAGCTTTATTCAACTTGACGACCCATTGCTCGAACAAATCAAAGAAGACATTTTAAACATGGACATCAACACCTTAACTCCAGTTGAAGCCTTGATGAAATTAAACGAGATAAAATCGCTTTTGAGTAAGAAGAAAAAGTAAAATTTTCGTTGTCCGAAGTCTGAGACTTCGGACAACGAATCTGAGACTTCGGACAACGAATCTGAGACTTCGGACAACGAGTCTGAAACTACGGACAACTTTACCATCGGGGGCTCTATGTTGCTCATAACAACCCCAATCAGTGTCGAACTGTCGGATTATTCTGTGTGAAGCAGTAGTAAAATTCCTTTACCTGATCCGATTAAGAGTGCAATTGTATCAGATACTACAGTTCGTATTGCTATATCCTTTTTTTGTTTATTTTTGCATAAACTAAAAGAATTATATGAATGTATATCATGGAGGTTTTGCTGCAATAGAGAAGCCAGAAATCCTGAAAAGCAAGTTCCCAAAGGACTTTGGGGAGGGCTTTTATTGCACTAAATTAGAGGCTCAAGCAGTACGCTGGGCAAGCCGTTATGATACAGCAGTTGTGTCAATATATGAGTATACACCAAACGAAACGCTTGAAATTCTTGAATTCGAAGAAATGACCGAAAAATGGCTCGATTTTATTGTTGATTGTCGTTCGGGAGGAAAGCATAATTATGATATTGTAATTGGGGCAATGGCTAATGACCAAATTTACAACTATATTTCCGACTTTATTGACGGAATCATTAATCGTGAGCAGTTTTGGGTTTTAGCTAAATTTAAACACCCAACCCACCAAGTTTGTTTTTGTAGCGATAAAGCGTTGAAAACTTTACAATTTACTGAATTTAAAACGATAAGCTATTATGATAGGTAGAGAAGATAAAGTTGCAAATAATTTGTTTTTTCTTTGCTCTTTGATTGAATACATTGGCAGAAAAACAAAAAATCACCGTAATGTGATAGTAAATGCTATTGGGAGAAATGATTTACAGCATATTTTGGACTTAGCAGATATTTACCATAACGAAAATATGGATAAACTAACATTTGAACTTATCGAAAAACACAACATAAAAGATGGAGCATTCGACAATATCTTAAATGCAAAATATTCAATACCAACTCATTGGGATATTGGAAAGGTTTATAAACGTTTAATTATTGATGTTTCCAAAAAGGGAAACAAGCCATTGATTGAAGCACTGATTGAAGTTTATAATCTATGGTTATCTCGTAAAATAGAAGATTTTAACAGCAGTATTTATTACGAAAGCCCTGAATATCTTTTTCAATCGTATTTGACAGGCGATAATCAATAAATCACCAGCCCCCTAATTGAGCAAACTGCCCCACCAAAACCTAACGGATTAGCACTTCGTTAAATTATTCAATCTGAGAGTCTCCCAACGGAGTATTTTATTATGCTAATAATCAGAATAAACTTCAATTGTCCATTTTGAAATTGAATATATCCACCCATTCATAGACGGAAACGGCAGAATTGGTAGACTTTGGCAGACACTCATTCTTTCTAAATGGAATGAACTTTTTGCTTGGTTGCCAGTCGAAACGGTAGTTTATGAAAATCAGCAAGCTTACTACGACACTTTGGCAATTTCGCAGAAATCTGGAGACTCTGTCTCGTTTATTGAATTTATGCTCAATGCTATTTTGCAAGCATTGGAGGAATTACCTATTCGGAAAATTACCGATATATTTACCGATATAAATACCGATAAGTTGTCAAAAACCGAATTGGAATTTTTAGAACAAATAGCAGCTTATCTCCACAAAAACGGCGAAATAACCAACTATCGTGCACAATTATTGACGAACAAATCCGATATTAGCGTAAAAAAATATTTAGCTAAGTTTGTTGAACTCGAACTATTAAAAGTTGAGGGGAAAAATAAAGGAAGAAAATATAAAATCAACAAAATTCACTACCGCTAATCAAATAGACTGCCACGCTAGCTTGCTTCAACCATCAACCGCTTTCAGGGGATAACCTCTAATTAGGCATAAATTCAGAATTTTGGATTATCATATTTTTCATCTCCATTTAGTGGAGTTTTTTTGTTTAAAAAGAATAAAACTTATATAATATACTGCGAATTTGATTATTTAAATAAAAGATGGACTGCATATTTATATTTATGCAGAGGGGTAATTATTAATATAAACAGCTTGCATTGTTATGACATTAATAATGATAAGAAAAATGAAGATTTTGGATGCATGACCCTTCTGAAAAAGAAAATTATCGATTAATGAATTCTCCAATCATAGTCCTCTAAGAGAGACTCTGATTGGGAAACAATTTAAATCCTATAGTAGAGTCTCCCAACGGGGACTCTACTCCGTTTATAATCGACCAATTCAGAGTCATCTGTGAGAGAACTGATTGTGATAAATAATATAATATCTCAGCAAATTCAATAATTCGGATCAATAGCATATTAATGATTTTCAGGTGCGTAGCACCGTTCTATCTGTAAAAAAAATAAAAAAACAACCAAGGTGCAGCGCACCGCACTATAGAACGTTAATCAGAATGAAATTTGACACAACATTCAAATCGTAAGAGTCCTCTTCGAGAGACCTTATTTGGAAATAAATTTATCATTATAAAAAAAACCCTGACTGAATATAAACTCAATCAGGGGTTTGTTTTAAAATAAAATGTTTATTCTATTGAAATAGTGTACGGCAATCGGGCCTGTACTCCTCTTTGATTAGTTGTTCGTTTTACAAACATATAATAGTCATAAAAATCACCAAATTCTTCACGAAGTAAGGAAGTTTGAGTTTGTTCTACCTCATTAAGTAATTGGTCGATAAATTCTTTTTGTTCGGGTAAAAATAAAATCCTATACTTTTCGATATTTGCTTTTTTAGCAGCAATTGCAATTGCTTTATCTAATCCACCTATTTCGTCAACTAATTTAAGATTTTTGGCATCTAATCCAGTCCAAACCCTACCCTGTCCAATGCTATCAACGTATTCTTTAGTTACGTGACGACCTTCTGCAACATGAGTGATAAACACATCATAAATTCTTTCAATACTTTTTAAAATGGCATCATACTCAAATTTATCAAGTGGTCGAAGAACATTCATATAATCGGCATGAGTATTTGTTTTAACTTGGTCGATTGTAATTCCCAATTTATTATTTAGCATTTTTTGCACATTAGGAATCATACCAAAAACTCCAATAGAACCAGTAATTGTGTTTGGTTGTGCTACAATAACATCCGCAGCACAAGCTATGTAATAACCACCGGAAGCGGCAACATCGCCCATTGAAACAATCACAGGTTTTACTTTTTTTGTAAGTTTAACTTCACGTAAAATCACTTCCGATGCCAAGGCACTACCACCAGGCGAATTAACCCTTAACACAACTGCTTTTACATTTTCGTCTAAGCGTGCTTTTCTAATTTCTCGAGAAATTCGTTCTGACCCAATTTTTTTGTCATCCCCTTCACCTCCGCCAATTTCGCCAACAGCAAAAATAACCGCAATTTTATCCTTTGTACGAGGTGTTTCAGCCTTTGCTTTAGGAGAACTAATGTAATTTTCGATGCTAATAAACTCAATACTATTGACATCTTTTGCCCCAACTTTTGCTTTAAATTGCTCTAAAAGCTCATCTTTATAAATTAAACCATCTACAAATTTTAATTTTAAAGCCTCTTCAGGAATCTGTAAAAGCAAATTATCGGCTGTTGCATTAATTTCGGCTTCACTTATTTTACGAGCTTTTGATATTTTTGAAACCATATCATTCCATATTGAGCCAACATAGCGTAAAGTTTGTTCTTTGTTTTCAGGACTCATTTTATCTAATATGAACGGTTCAACAGCACTTTTAAATTTACCATGTCGAATAATTTGGGGTTCAACTTCAAGTTTCGATAAGGTTCCTTTAAAAAACATGATTGAAGCACTTAAGCCTTTTAAGTCGATACTTCCCTCTTTGTTTAAAAATATTTTGTCCGAAACCGAAGCAATATAATAAGCCTTTTGTGAATAACCTTCACTATAACTATAAATGAATTTTCCTGACTTTTTAAATTCAATCAACGCTTCTCTTATTTCTTCAACGGTGGCTATGCCTGCTGAAATATCACTTAAATTTAAATAAATACCTTTAATATAGTCGTCTTTAGCGGCTGATTTTATTGCTGTTACAATATCATACAAACCTAAGGTTTTATTTTGTTTCATCGATGAAAAATCGAAGTTTTCAAACGGATTTTTACCCGACCTTTCCATTATTTCCGAATTAAGAGTAATTTCAAGTATCGAATTTTCTTTAACCTCAACGGTTTTGTCGCCTACCGAAGAAATTATTGCCCCAGTAATTATTAAGATGAGTACAAACAACATAATCCACGATAGGATAAATCCCACCATAGAGGCAAACATAAATTTAAAAAATTGTTTCATAGGTATTTGGTTTTGTTTATGCTACAATATTATAAAAAATATACTTTGCTTTTAAATATTTTTTTCAAAACCTTAACTTTTATCGATAAATAAGTCAATTTTAGTGTTAAAAAGCATTTATCGCAAGCAGATATTATTCTTTAAACGTCAATATTTCATATTAAATTCGTTACTTTTTTTCACTCAAATTTTCAACTGCTTAATATTGATTTCTAAATTTAACTTTATATAAACTCTTTTAATTTGGGTGAATTAAAATAATATTTATATTTACAGCAAATTATAACAATAAAAACGATGAAAAAATTCTTACTATTGGTTTCTTTTTGTGTATTTGTAGGGAACATTATTTATTCACAATCTTCTGTTAATGAAAATAATACAAAAAAATTATCCGATATTGCCAACTTAAAATATGGTGAAAGCCTATTGATTTTTAAACCAGAACTTAACATTTCAGTTACTGATGTTTTTACCCGATATAAAGAAAACTTTGGGTTAATTTCGAGCGATGAAATGCGATTAGTTAGCACCGAACAAGATAAAATTGGATATACACATTATCGATTTCAACAATATCACAACAACGTTTTGGTAATGGATGGTGTTTTTATTTTGCACAGCAAAGATGGAAAACTAAAAACTGCTAGCGGAGAAGTGGTTACCGGAATAACTTTAAACTCAAACACACAACTTACAAAAAGCGAAGCAGTACAAACCGCTATAGCATCAATTGGAGCATCGGAATATGCTTGGGAAAACAAAGAAATGGAAAACGATTTAAAAATTTTAAGAAACGATAAAAAAGCAACTTATTATCCCCAAGCCGAACTCATGTATTTTAATAAAAATGCAAATAAAATAGGAAGTGAATATCGATTAGTTTATAAAATGGAGATATTGTCGCTTAAGCCTTTTAGCAGATATTTTGTTTACGTAAATGCACAAAACGGAGGTATTTATCATCGCACTAATATGCTCATGCAAGTTGATAAAAAAGTAAATGCAGTAACTCGTTATAATGGCATTCGCCAAATCACAATGGATTCGGTGAATGCAACTCAATATATATTACGCGAAACTGGACGTGGAGGTGGAATTACCACAAAAAACCTTCAAAATAATGGAAGTATGACCGACCCACAAATAAGTTCTGCCATAAATATTAGCAGTAATACCGACTATTTTTCTACTGATCCCACAGCAGCAAATGCACATTGGGCTTCGGAAATGACATACGATTACTATTTTAACGTTCATGGTCGAAACAGTTACAATAATAACGGTGCTGCCATGATGAGTTATGTTCATTGGGGGCAAAACATAGCCAATGCTATGTGGACAGGTTCTGCGATGGTTTATGGCGATGGAGATGCCTCTTCCTCACCCTTTACAACAGCCGAAATTTGCGGTCATGAAATCACTCATGCTGTAACTCAATACACCGCAAACTTAGTATACGAATATGAGTCAGGTGCATTAAGTGAATCTTTTAGCGACATGTTTGGTGCAATGGTAAATTATTATGCAACCGATACTTTAAATTGGTTAATTGGTGCAAATACAGGAACCGCATTTCGGAACATGGCTAATCCAAAAGCAAACCAAAACCCCGACACATATAAAGGGCAATATTGGTATGGTGGAACTGCCGATAATGGAGGAGTACATTCAAATAGCGGTGTTGGAAACTATTGGTTTTATCTAATAAACCAAGGCGATATAGGGACTAACGACAAAGGTTATTCTTATAGTATTACTGGCATTGGACCAACTAAAGCCGAGAAAATTACCTATCGTGCATTATCCAATTATCTCACTCCTAACTCTCAATATATCGACACGTATGCTGCAATGATTCAGGCTGCCAACGACCTATATGGTGATTGTTCCGAAGAGTCTCATGTAATTGCCGCAGCTTGGGCTGCTGTTGGCGTTGGTCATCCTTTTGATACGGCGGCTGTGTATGTTCAAAACATATTAGGTCCCGTTACTGCCTGCGGCTTAAACAACGAACCCGTAAAACTTAAACTATTATACAATGGATGTAATAGAAGCCTCCCTTCTGGTTCTGAAATCAATTTTAAAGTTAGAGTTGATATGAATACTTTTTATTACGATACTCTTTACTTAAATAATGATTTTGAAGGAGGACAAACACTCGACCTTACGTTAAATAATTACATCAGTTTAACTGCACTTGGAAATCATAGAATTGATGTATGGGTAAAACCTTCAAACATATCAAACTATACGGATAGCTTAATGGGATATGTAATTATGAATAAACTACAACAAAATTTTGATTTGGGTGCAACTGGTATACTTAGTCCTCAATCTTCTTGTAATTTAGGAACTGCCGAATTAATAACTATGAGTTTTACTTTCTTTGGTTGTGATTCTCTTCAGGCTGGTCAAATAGTTCGAGTAGGCTATGTAAATAATCAAACCGACACTGTTTTTGAAAATCACACGTTAATAAATACAATTTTCACTGGGGATGAAATCACTCACACTTTTACAACACCTTGTAACTTTACATTGGCAACACTAAATAATTTAAAAACATTTACTGCAAATGCAACCGACACTCTTTTCACAAACAATACTTCATCCACTGTTATTAAACGACCTGCATATGCTAATGAACATACTCCCTTTAACTTTAATGAAATTGATATCGATAATTATTATTACAAAGAAACCGGTTTGTATGGTAAAGTTAAAGTAAAACCATTACCTGGATATACCAATGGGAAAATTTTAAATTTTACCAGTGGAAATGTTTTTAATTATTACGACCAACTAGAAATGCCCATTGGTGGAAATCAATGGGACGTAAATGAGATGCTTTCGGCAAAAGCAATTTTTTGTGTTGATGCCACTACCGTTGAAAGTTTGCATTTAAGTTTTGACTTAAAACAAACAAACGGAGGACCTTTATATGCCCAATATTTAGGACCTGGTGATTACTCTATGGCTAGTGTTATGCGAATTTTAATTAACGGACAACAATACAATAACGAAACATTTAAACCAAACACTGCATCAAGCGACCCTTTTTCAAACAGAATAATTAATCTTTCGCAATATATTGGAAATATTTTAGAAGTTACTTTTGAAACTCGTAATATTGCTGCCGACACATTAGGATTTACGCTAGATAATGCTTACCTCGACAATTTACATTTTATCATTAATTCTGGTGAAAAAATTGAAGAAAACAACACAAATTCCCAAATTTCACTTTTCCCAAACCCAAGTTCAGGATTAGTAACTTTGGTATATACAAACGATGATAATGAAAATTCAATAATTGATGTATATGATATTGCTGGCAGAATAATTTACTCCCAAAATACAACTATTACTAATGGGCAGAATGTAATTTCTTTGAATTTAAAAAACATCTCAGATGGTATTTATTTTGTTTCTCTTAAAGTTGGAAAATCTGAACATCGAGAAAAACTAATAATTAAGAAACTATAATTTCTATTAATCGTTAAAACCTAGGCATAGCTATAATAAATGGGTTTTGATTCTGATAAAATATTCTTTAATAGGATAATCACCTCAACATACTCATTAGCGAACATTGCAAATTTTGATTTGAAAAATTAAAAAACACTATATATGAAAGAAAAAAAATCAATGAATGCGAACATTTTAGTTCAAATTTTAAAAAAACAAAGCGAGGAATTTACAAAAGCTGACATTATTAAAGTAATTGAAGAATTAGAAATTGAAATGATAAATTTCAGATATGTTGGCGGTGATGGTCGTTTAAAAACGTTGAATTTTGTTATTACAAGTCGTGAACATCTCGAATCAATTTTAACTTTTGGCGAAAGAGTGGATGGTTCAAGTTTATTTTCATTTATCGAAGCTGGCTCGAGCGACTTGTATGTTGTTCCTAGATATTCTACAGCCTTTATTGACCCATTTGCCGAAATTCCTACACTATCAATTCTTTGTTCCTTTTTTAATAAGGACGGTGAACCGTTAGATAGTGCTCCGGAATATGTTTTACAAAAAGCAGCAAATGCGTTTAAACAAGTTACCGGCATGGAATATGAAGCAATGGGCGAACTCGAATATTATGTTATCGCCGATGACGATGACTCATTTTCCGCGAAAGACCAAAAAGGATATCACGAATCGGGACCATATACAAAGTTTGAAGAATTTCGAACAAAATGTATGCAACTAATAGCTCAATCTGGTGGAATTATTAAATATGGACACTCCGAAGTGGGTAATTTTAGATTAGACGGAAAAATTTACGAACAAAATGAAATTGAATTTTTACCAACATCAGTAGTAAAAGCTGCCGACCAATTGGTAATTGCAAAATGGATTATTCGAAACTTAGCATATCAACATGGTCTTAATGTAACTTTTGCACCAAAAATTACCGAAGGTAAAGCTGGCTCAGGATTACACATTCACATGCGTATGATGAAAGCAGGAAAAAATCAAATGTTGAAAAACGGAAAACTTTCGTCCATTGCCAAAACCGCAATTGCAGGCATGATGGACTGTGCTAGCTCGTTAACTTCATTTGGAAACACAAATCCAACTTCCTATTTTCGTTTAGTTCCTCATCAAGAAGCACCAACAAACATCTGTTGGGGAGACCGAAATCGTTCCGTGTTAGTTCGTGTTCCACTTGGTTGGACGGCCAAAACCGACATGTGCTCATTAGTTAATCCACTAGAAAAACAAACCTCAACAGATGCTTCCATGAAACAAACCGTTGAGTTTCGTTGCCCCGACGGTTCGGCAAATGTTTATTTACTTATAGCAGGTTTAGCTGTTGCTTGCCGTCATGGATTTGAAATGCAAGGTGCACTTGATTTTGCAGAAAAAACTTACGTTAATGTAAACATTTTTAAAGATGAACATAAAGACAAAGTTAAAGGTCTTGCTCAGCTACCCTCTTCGTGTTGCGAATCGGCAGATATGCTCGACAAACATCGACACATTTACGAAAAACATGGAGTTTTTAGTCCAGGTATGATTGATGGAATTATTAAAGATTTAAAATCGTTCAATGATTATAAATTAAGAAGCGAAATTTCTAAAAACCCCGCAAAAATGATGGAATTAGTAAATAACTTTTTCCATTGCGGTTAATCAAATATCGCACTAAAAAAATAAAGCCATTCAATGAATGGCTTTATTTTTTTAGTGCGATGAAAAAGTCATGAAAAGATTTAGTTTTTGGGTTTTCTTTAACACTATTTTGAGTCTATCTATAGAATTAACGAGTAAAACTATTTTCTCTATGGTCAGAACAAGTCAATTGGCTGTTTAGAATGTTCGAGAACGAGGCCTTTTTAAAATATTTTTTTGAATTTACTATAGTAAATGCGATGTGGCTTGTCGAACTAAAAAAAAATATTTTAAAAACAACAAAGTTATCGGACTTTATAGACAGACACTATGGAGCCTCTCATGGGAATTGAACCCACGACCTGCTCATTACGAGTGAGCTGCTCTACCGCTGAGCTAAAGAGGCAAGAAAGTACAAAGATATAAAATAAAAAAATTACTTCTGAAAGAAGTCGTTTTTTTTATTTTCAACCCATAATCAGCTATGATTTCGTAGAATATAAATAATATATGAAATTATATAAAAAATAATTTTGTTTTTTAAAAACTAACATATATATTTGTCGTCAAGTTTTCACATTATAAGTTCATGACAAAACTAATTAATAGTAAATTTATAAATGATATTAATAATTAAAAAATCTATTATGAAAAAAATGCAATTAACAGTATTACCGTCATTTTATTTATCTCATTTTTCGGCTGTAATAGTCTTTTAGGACAAACGTTTTTCCAAATGTCGACTGGAGATTTTACTGAAAATTTCTCAGACATAGGTAGTTGGACTAATAATTATGCGTTTGGAACTGGAAGTGCATATTGGAGAGTTGCAACAAGCGTAAGTACATCACCTGTAAATACGGAAACTGTATTTACAAGTGGAACAGCGGGCGGAGTCCAAAAAGGTAGTGGTAAAATAATTTTATTGGCTACAGGGACTAATTCTACTGCAACAGATCTTCTTCTAGATTTTTCGAATAGAAATTCAGGTACAATTTCTTTTGAATGGGAAAAAATTGTAAACACTGCTAATTCAAATCCTAGAACTTCTGATTTAAAAATAATGTATAGTATTGATAACGGTTTAACATTTAGTGATATTGCAAATTACACTATACTTAGAATTTACAATAATTCAGATGTAGAAACTGGTTCAATAACAGAGGTTCAATTACCTAGTGAAATTAATAATAATTCAAATGTTGTAATACGTTTTTACGCATGGTATAATGGACAAACAAGTGGCTCTGGTAATAGACCAAAATTTGCAATTGACAACATTCAAATTACATCCAATTCAATTCCTATAGTTACGTATAATCCCATACTTGAAAATAATGAATTATATCTTAACGAAAACGAAACTCAACCATTAAAAATTCAATCTAAATCATATAATAAAAATACAATTATTAACTATGATAATAATGGCAATGTTGGCATAGGAACAGATAATCCAATGAGAAAACTTCATGTAAAGTCAACAAAACAACAAAATCAGTATACTTTATTAAATACAACAAATAGTTCAAACTCAAATAACGACATGTTTTTACCTATATCGGTGCCTTTTGACACTACTAAAATTGGTATTTCGCAAATGCAATTAGATAGTTTGTCATTATTAAATCAACATGCAGGTTCTATGAGACTGGAAGTACAAGTAATTGGCGGATCAAATTCAACATGGGATATTAGACCTGTAGCTTCAGATAATATGAATGTTAGCTATCACAAGTTGATTTTTTCTGATGTGATAAATTCTCATACACCAATGGTACTCACTTCAAATGGATTTTTGGGACTAGGAACTATGGATCCTTTAAACAAACTTCATGTTTCTAACGGGAACATTTTAATTTCTGGGGCAAATACGTGTTTGCTATTTGGCGATGGGCTAAATAATAATTACGGTGGTGGAGATTATGGGATTGAGTATATTCAAGCAAATGCAGCTGATAATAATAAAGCTGGTTTAAACTTTTGGAAACCATTTGGTAGTAGCCAAGGTCAACTTACAAACTTTATTCTTCATTTGGCGAATGACGGAAATGTTGGAATTGGGAACGGGAATCCTTTATTTAAATTGGATGTTAATGGAATTATCCGCTCAAATACAGAAGTTATTGTTTGTACTGATGGATATTGTGACTTTGTTTTTGATAAAGATTATATTCTTGAACCATTTGCATCGAGAATACTAAAAATTAAAACACAAAAGCATTTACCAAATATTAAACCTGCAAGCGATGTAATACAAAATGGCATTCCTATATCCGAAACGGTAAAAGGTTTA
Organism: uncultured Lentimicrobiaceae bacterium; assembly: GCA_964521105.1. GTDB lineage: Bacteria > Bacteroidota > Bacteroidia > Bacteroidales > WCHB1-69 > JAQUGA01. The sequence continues at coordinate 15,578 of CAZFPO010000041.1, forward strand.
TTACAAAATATAGAAGAGCTTTATTTGTACATGGACAAAATGGAAGCTCGAATTAAACAACTAGAAGAAGAAAATAAAGTATTAAAGAATCAATAAGAGATATTATGAATTTAAAAAAAATAGTTTTGGTTCTGAGTTTAATTTTTGTATTCATTAATGGGTATTCACAAACTAGTTCCTATTCATATTATTATGATCAGTCGGGCAATCGAATTCGTCGAGAGTTAATAATTATTCCAAATCCTGAAAACTTTTCGACAAACACCATAGACTCCAATAAAATTATTTCAAATGATATAGTATCGAATGATTTTAACAATATAAACATCGCTATTTACCCAAATCCAACTTCGGAAAACTTGTCAATTGAAATGACGAATATGCCCGATGAGTTGAAAGGATTAATTATAGTTTCGGATTTACAGGGACGAATAATTTATCAAACAACCCAAGTAAAGCAAAAAACAACTATCGATTTCAGTAAATATACTTACGGAAATTACATACTTCAAATTACAGTGAATGATATCAAAAGAGAATGGAATGTTTTAAAACAATAAAACAAATAAGATGAAAAAAATATTGATAGGTTTAAGCTTTATATTAGTAATAGCTATTGGTTTTTATGCTTGTACGAAAACCTACGAAGAAGGACCCTCCATTTCGTTTCGTTCAAAAATGAATAGAATTACTGGTAAGTGGAAATTGGTTTCAATGGAAGGTGTGCCACGTTTAAACCCCGAAATCGACCAATTTATGGAATTGACCGGTGAAAAAATATCAGAAGGAGTTTATAAAGCCAAATTTACTAATTATCAAGAGGATTTTGGATGTTTACCTGATACTTCAGGTGAAAGTTTATTTACAACAAATGGTTGTTGGCGTTTTTTTGATGGAGCATTTGGAAGTGCATGCAACATAGGAGAATATTTGGATAAAAACGAAGGAATAGTTCTTATTATTGATACAATGAACAGTAACTTTATTGGCGAAAAATGGAAAATTTTGAGATTAACAAATAAGGAGTTAATAATAAGAAATAATGTCTGCATCGACAATCCTTGTGCTTTTTATTGGAATAATCGTACATTGATATTTGAAAAGGAATAAATTGTTAACAAAATCCACCAAACATGAGAATTATATTAGTCATTGTTTCTGTTTTATTATTTAAAATTTTAGGAGCACAGAATTATAATTATATTCCTATTAAAGAAGAATATGACCTATTTAACTCCTATGAAGTTAACATTGATTACAAGCCTTGTACAGTAAATCCTAATAATGATGAAGATACTTTTGGTGATGGACTGTCAAAATTACTGGAGGGTTATATTGCAATGTACAAAGCTACCAGAGACAAAGCATATTTGCATAAATTTGTTTTTCAATCCTTGTGCATGGTAGAAAACAGGCATGATATAAATCCAGATGCCGACAATAATGAACCAAGATGGTCATTTGATCCCCAAATGTATCAGGATGGTTATATTATTGCCGCATTTTCACGATTTATTTACTTTATAAAAATTGAAGAACCATCATTGTTCAGCGTGCCAATTTATCAGTTTAATGAATTAAATCCATCAAATTACGCTACAAATACATGCAATTGCAATAAGTTTGGGGTAACCTTTTTAACATTTGGACAATATGCAAACTGGCTACAAGATAGAGTTGGAGAAACATTATGGTGGTACCTTACAAATGGATACTGGAGCAATGAATGGGGTATGCTACAAGTACCTGGTAGTAACGCAAGTGGTGTAGCTATTAATATGCAAATTGGCTTTGGTAGAGCATTACTTTTTAACGGACTTACAGCAAATGAGCAAAGCTTTTTGGACAAGGCAGGAACAATAGCAAATCTTTTCAAAGAAAATGTGAATTTCTATGATCCTTGTGAAGATGAGTTATATTTTGCCCCCACATTAAGAGTAACTTCTAACAATGCATTTTGGTGGTATCATCCAGGATGGAGTGTTTTATATAGATATTGTGGCATACACCAATGGCCATTTCCTCGTGTTCCAAAGTATTCTGGATTAGTTGAATTTGTTGAAGATATTAGCCATGGTGCCATTGTAACATGGTTGCCTTTGGATTTTTACAAATTTCAACCAAACACTCCATTTACACTAACTGATATGATTCGTTTTAGAAACATGTTTTCAAAAAATATTTATGATGGTTCTGGGGGATTCTATAATAATGTAAATGGGACTGACAACCCCGTGGCAGATCAAGATTGTAGTCCAATTTGTAATCATAATCTATTTGCATTACGTTCCCTTAATTACATGCTTTTTTATGAATTTGATGGTGCTGATGCCACAGCTACAGCACCAGATGTTTATGATATAGTTCTTAACTATTACAATAACAATATACACAACTGTTCAAATTCTCCTTATTATGGACAAGATAATAAAGGACATGCTGAAGTAGTATTAGCTCAATGGACGAAAGAATGCCCAAGCTTAACTTTGTATAACCGTGATGTGGTTTATAATCAAGATTTTTTTTCAAAAGGAGTATTAACGGTTGCTCCAGAAGAAGCTACTGGCAATTCGTATGCTGAACCAATAATTTGTGACAAAAAGTTTATTGTAAAACCCGACGTTACAGTAAATATGAGTGCAGCCTCAAAAATAACACTAAAACAAGGTACACATATTATGGCTGGTGCACGTTTCCGTGCTTATCTTAATCCAAACATCTGCAACCAAAGTTACAGTACTTTAAACAATACTAAAATTTCCGACCTAACTACAGAAAGCAATCAAAAAACAATTATTAAAGAGTCTTATGATGATAATTTGTTGTTAAAATCTGATTTTAGAATTTACCCAAATCCAACTTCGGAAAACTTGACAATTGAAATGACGAATATGCCCGATGAGTTGAAAGGATTAATTGTAATTTCGGATTTACAGGGACGAATAATTTATAAAACAACCGAAGTGAAGCAAAAAACAACTATCGATTTCAGTAAATATACTTACGGAAATTATACCGATTTGAATAATAATATAGTCCATCTTCTCCGCCTTTATGGCGGGTCGATGTACTATTTATTATTAGCATCGGCATAAAACAAATTAGAATTTGTATTACGTCTTGGGACTATATACAAATTTAATTTGGTATTACATACTTCAAATTACAGTGAATGATATCAAAAGAGAATGGAATGTTTTAAAACAATAAAACAAATAAGATGAAAAAAATATTGATTGCATTAAGCTTATTATTAGTAATAGCCATTGGTTTTAATGCTTGTAAGCAAACTTACGAAAATGGTCCAGTAATCTCTTTTCGTACAAAAATGAATAGAATTACCGGAAAATGGAAATTGGCTTCTATTGAAGGAGTACCTCGTTTGCATCCCGAAATTGACCAATATATGGAATTGACCGATGAAAAAATATCCGATGGCGTTTATAAAGCAAAATTTACAAATTTTCAGGAAGAATTTGGCTATGTCGGAGACACAATTGGTGAAGCTTTATTCACAGATGATGGTGAATGGCATTTCTTTAGTGGGGCATTTGGTGGTTATAATATAGAGGAAGAATTAAAAGAAAACGAAGGACTTGCATTAAATATATTTTCTAGTGAGCAACAATATGTTGGAAGCAAATGGAAAATATTGCGATTAACAAAAAAGGAATTAATAATTTATGACTACGGCTGCGCCGAATGCCCAACAAGTTTCTATTTGAATGACAGAACTTTAAAGTTTATAAAACAATAACTCAGGTTAGCTATAAATTTGAGGTAATTATATCTTGTAAACAAAAAATAATCACCAACAATAATACTTAAAACAATCAAAATTAAATTAATAATTAAGTACATAATAAATATTAAATTTATGCAAATGAAAGTTTTTTTATACACATTGACATTCATGTTTGCTAACATGCTTAATTTATTAGCACAAAGCAATAATAGTTTACCTATTAAAGAGGAGTTTGATATTTATAATGCCAATAATGTTGCAGGTTATCAATTGTGTACCCTTAATCCGAACAGTGACGAAGAATATTATGGTGGTGGCATGTCTTATATTTTGGAGGGCTATATTTCTATGTACAAAGCAACAGGGGACAAAGCGTATTTGTATAAATTTGTAATACAATCACTTTGTGTCATGGAAAATCGTCATGACTATGCAGGTATAAATACAGAACCAAGATGGTCAGAAAACATGTACCAAGATGGTAATATTTGTGCAGCAATGTCGCGATTTATCTATTTTGTGAAAAACGAAGAGCCTACATTAATGAGCCAATCCATCTATCCTTTTGATGAGATAAATCCAACATCATACCAAGCTAATACCTGTAATTGTAATAAGTTCAACACAACGTTTACGACATTAGGTCAATATGCCAATTGGCTGCAAGACCATGTGGGCGAAACATTGTGGTGGTTTTTAACCAACGGATACTGGCGTGATGCTGTTGGTTTTGTGAAGTATCCTTATGACGAAATTGCTGTTGACTTGAATATGCAAGTTGGTTTTGGTCGGGCTTTATTATTTAATGGTCTATCTGCCAACAATTCAATTTTTTTACAAAAAGCAATGATACTCGCAAATTTACTAACATCAAATGTAACTTTTTATGATTTTTGTGAGGACGTATCATACGACGAGCCAGTTTTCCAATTAACAAGTTCAAATGCATACTGGTGGTATCATCGTGGTTGGAGGATAGAAACACGAACTTGTTACTTATTTATTGACCGTCCAAGCATAACTCAATATACTGAATTTATTGAAGATATAAGTCATGGTGCTACCGTAACGTGGCTAGTTCAAGATTATTACCATTATTTACCTAATACTCCCTTTGCAATTGAGGACATGGTACGCTTTAGAAACATGTTTTTATTAAACATAACCGACAGTAATGGTGATTTTTATAATTCAGTTAGAGGGAGTGATGGTCCAATTTCAAATGAAGATGATTGTGCACCAAATAATTGCCCCCACAACTTTCTCCGTAAAGCTGCATTAAACTACATACCGCTAGCGGAGTTTGATAGTGAATCACCAACAATTACACCTAAAGTTTATGATATTGTTTTAGAATACTATTCAAATCATATAAGTGGATATACCTATGCTCCCTACAATGGAATGCATAATAAAGGACATGCAGAAATTGTTTTAGCTCAATGGACAAAAGAGTGTCCAAACTTAACTTTGTATAACCGTGATGTAGTTTATAATCAAGATTTTTTTTCAAAAGGAGTATTAACGGTTGCACCAGAAGAAGCAACAGGCAATTCGTATGCTGAACCAATAATTAGTAACAAAAAGTTTATTGTAAAACCCGACGTTACAGTAAATATGAGTGCAGCCTCAAAAATAACACTAAAACAAGGTACACATATTATGGCTGGTGCACGTTTTCGAGCTTATATTGTCCCTGATTTATGTTGTTCTCAAATCAATACACTACAAAATACAAAAATTTATACTTTAAATAAAAACGAAAAGGAATATAAAGATAGTGGAAAAATTGAAAACACTCTAGCCATTAATGATATTGATATTCAAATCGTTGCTTACCCTAACCCTACCAAAGGGCAGTTAATTATCGAATTGGTCAATTTTGATGAGGTAAACGATGGGATGATACTCATTAGCGATATGCAAGGCCGGGTGATTTTTTCGCAGAAAAAAATTGACAAAAAAACAGTCATTGATTTAAGCAAACAGCCTGCAGGCAACTATTTGCTTCGCTTAAATGCCAACAAAATTCAAAAAGAGTGGACAATTATTAAACAATAAACACAATCGTTATGAAAAAATTAATTTTTCTGTTTTTGTGCAATTTAATTTTGCACTCAATATATGGGCAAAACACAGAAGATACAAGTCGGATTGCAAAAAATACGGTACACTTGGAATTACTTGGAAATGCTGGAATTTATTCGTTTAACTACGATAGAATTTTGTTGTCGAAAAATACATTTAAAATTTCAGGACGAATAGGGTTATCTCTTGTTTTTTTACAGGCTGGTACTTGCCCAATCGAGTTTAGTTTTTTATTTGGCAAAAAAAACAATTTAGAAATTGGGTTAGGTTACACTTTTTTTGTTGATTCAAATTCAAATAAAAATATTATTCGCAATTCGCCTTGTGTATTTAATTTGGGATATCGCTTTCAAAAACCAAATGGAGGGTTCTTTTTCAAAACAGGTTTAGTTTTATTTATATTTGAACCCAAAATTTATAGTTCTAAAAATATGTTATCGATGGGCTTAGCTTTTGGATATACTTTTTAAATAAAAAATTGGAACCGAATACTTATGCCATTTATATTTGTACATGGACAAAATGAAAGCTCGAATTAAACAACTAGAAGAAGAAAATAAAGTATTAAAGAATCAATAAGAGATATTATGAATTTAAAAAAAATAGTTTTGGTTCTGAGTT
>CAZFPO010000042.1:0-20824 GCA_964521105.1 uncultured Lentimicrobiaceae bacterium
GACATATATTTTAATCGTGCTAAATCAAAAGAGAGAATTGGCGATTTAGACGGTGCCATTGATGATTACTCAAAAGCTATAGAAATTTCACCCTCCGATTTTCAAGCATATACTCGTCGAGGAGTTGTAAAATTTACAATTGACCGTTATAAAGATGCTTTACTTGATTATAATAAAGCGTTAGAATTAAATCCATCTGACTCAAAATTATTTATGTACCGTGGATTAGCTAAGGCTAAAATGAACGAAATTAAAGAAGCAATAGTTGATTTTGATAAAGCTATTGAATTAGATCCTAAAAACTATGCCGCTTATACCTACCGTGGAAACGCAAAACTCAGATTTGATGATTTTAATGGAGCACTTACTGAATTTAATAAATCGATTGAAATTAACCCCAAATTCGCCAAAGCATATTTTCACCGTGGAAACACAAAACTAATTGTTAAAGACTTTCAAGGGGCATTAAACGACTACAATAAAGGACTTGAATTAACCCCAAATGATGCCGATTTTTATTATTTTAGAGGTAATGCAAAATTTAAATTAAATGATAAAAAAGGGGCTTGTATCGATTGGAACAAATCACTTGAACTTGGCAAAGTTGAAGTATCAGGTTTAATTAAAAGGACGTGTGGAGAAAAATAAAATCCTCTTAATTTTTTAATTAAATCTCGGATTAACAACATTATTATATATTGAACCAAACGAATAACTTAACCCAAAATTCGCCCAAAAAGTATAGTCGGTTTGAAGTTGTTTAATACTTAGTAACACTTCATCACGCGAAGTAGTTCCTTTAGGCAAGCCAATTTGGTCGCGTACAATATTATAATTCAAACTAACATTCATCGACAAGCCTTTAAACAAACGCCATTCAACACTAGTGTATATTTGAATATTATTTTTTTTGAAATCATTTAAAATAGCTGAACCATCAAGATAAAGATAAATATTTCCCCACTTTTGGATGTTTTGATAGGTTAATGAAATATTATGCCTTCCTGTTAATTCTTTTGTCTTATAATAAATAGTAGTGTCAATGTAATCATAATATGATGGACCTATAGTGTACGACAAACAAAGCTTACGGCGATTATATTCCGAATATTTGTAAAAGTTATACTCAATGGTTGGTTTAAATCCAATTGCAAAATTTAAATTCGAATAGGTCGAAATATTAGAGTTAACATACTCACCTACCGACCAATGATCGTTGATGCTTTTACCGTATAAATGAGAAAAATAGTATGATTTATTGGTGCCAATAATTTCATCGCCTTCATACATAAAGCGCTGTTCGTTATGCGAATTTCCAAGGCTAAAATAAATTTTTGAGGCATCGGTAGTTCGATTTGCTGATAAAGAGGAAGATACATAAATTGAAGAGCTACTCGATTGAGCATTAAAATTTCCGCTTGCATCTATACTAAAAACCCACGAATTCCACTTATCTAAAACTTTAGACTCTTCAGTTTCATTTTGCTGGTAATCGATGGTGATAAATTCAATTAAAGGAGTTTTTGAAACATAACGAATTAAACCAATCTTAAGCTTTTTTTCTAAAATAGTTCTAATTTCATCGCTTGTAGCATCGGAATTAGTAGTTACTTTGATGGTGTCATTTATTCCTTTAAATGAATTTTGACCAATAAAAAACAACGAAAACTCATTTCCGCCTCCATTTGTAAAATTTTCGGTAACTAGCAAATGAACATGTGCCACCTTAGTATCCCGAACATAATTTACCCATTTAATATTTTTTTTGATAGAGGATAAATCACAATAATTACAATCGATAAACAAATTAATTGCATCTTTACGAATGCTATCAACTAATAACGAATCTAATATTTGTGAACTTGAAAATTTGGATATTGATAATAAAAGCACTAACAATAAAAGATTTTTCTGCTTAATAATCATAAAAAAACACTTTCTGCTTATATATTTATGACAAAAATATTAAAATAAATTCGTTTTATTTAAATGACATATAATAAAAAATATTAAATTTTATGATTTTATTTTTTGGAAAGCACCTATTTTTTCAACTACCTCTTTTTCAAATGAATAGATTAATCTTTCTTTTTCGGTTTCTTCCTTATTTTTATCAAAAACTCCATTACAATTGTGTACACTTACTTTAATTATTCTTAAAACAACTTTATTATCCTTTTCAAAAATTTTCAGAAAAAAAGATAACCTTTCACAATAATTTGAATTAATTTCTTTAAAATATTTACCCACCTCTGTATTATATTCAAAATTACCCTTACTCGACACATACATTGTATCTTTGTTGGGGATTTTATAATTGTTTATTGTTTCAATTTCTTTCCCTTTTGAATTGGTTTTAAAAATTGTATCGCTATAATTTGTAAATGAAGAAACATGGTAAAACGATGAATCTTTTTCATTAATTGGTATACTATAATTTGAATTTTCAATATAAGGTGAAAGAGGTAAATTAAACTTATTGCTGTCGAGTAACGATATGTTATTTATTTTTTCAATTAACTCTAACTTACTCATTTTAAATTCGTAAGACACATTAAAATCAAATTTTTTCACATAGCTTGTTGCACAAAATGCAAAAACAGAAACCACTATTGGAACAAATGGAGGCAGTGATAAGTAATAAGTAAATTTTTTCTTTTTAAAAATAAAATTTGAAAAAGGCAAAACCAACAGAGCTATGTAATCAGTATAGTCAACAACACGTGAAATTTGAAAGAACGAATTTGAATTCCAGAAGTCAATTAAAAATTGCGATAACGGAGATTTCCACCATATAAATCCTAAGGCTACGAAAATCAAAACATGAATTCTCAGCTTTGGAAATAAAGCTATCCAAAACAATGAAAAAACAAACAATCCTGAAATATCCGAAATCTTACCGGTAAAAATATTGCTAAAAGTTTTTTTGAATAAAAAGTCATTTAAAAGCAAAATTATTAGAGCCAAAATAAACCAATACGATTTAAAAATTTTAAGCTCAATTCTGTTATTATTTGCCATGTAATAGTTTTTTGTCCAAAATATTTTCAAATTTACAAAAAATTGAAATACAGATAATAATCTGCAAATTTTAACGATAAATAATTGGCATAAGTCGATAAACCAATAATGCATAAATTTTTGGATTATATTTGCCAAAAAAAGTTACATTATGAAACAAAAACATTTTTCAATTTTCATTTTACTTTTCATCATTAGTTTACCTGTTTTTTCGCAAAACGAGGCAAAAGTTACCTTAGAGGATATATGGATGAATTATGCTTTTTATCCCGATAGAGCCGAAAACATAACCCCACTTAACGACGACAAACACTACGTAATTCTGGAAAATGGTATTTTTATTGAAAAATACGAGTATAAAACTGGGAAAAAAATAGAAACATTAGCCCGTAGTGGCGAAATATTAGATCCAAAAACGAACAAATCCATTGGAAAAATTGATGATTTTTCGTTTAGTTCCGACGAAACAAAATTACTCATATCTTATGACGAAACCAGTCTTTATCGTAGGTCAAGCGAATCATACTTTTTAGTATATAATCTTAAAACTAAAGCCACACAACTTATTTTTGAAGATGGAAAAATTCAATTAGCCCAATTTTCTCCCGATGGACAAAATGTTTCGTTTATTTATAAGAATAATTTATACATAAAAAATCTTGTTACAAACAAATTAACCCAAGTTACTACTGATGGATTAGACAGAAATATTATTAATGGAAGTACCGATTGGGTTTATGAAGAAGAGTTTGAACTAACCAAAGGATATTCGTGGTCGCCCGATGGAAAAAAAATAGCGTTTATGCGATTTGACGAAAGTAAAGTTAAAGAATATAGTATGCAAATGTGGGGCGAATTATATCCCGAAGAACATAAATTTAAATATCCAAAAGCAGGGGAAGACAATTCGGTAGTTGATGTATTAATTTTTGACACGGATTTAAATAAATCATACAAATTAGATGTAGGTTCGCAAAACGATCAATATATACCTCGTTTTTATTGGATACCAAGCACTAATAATTTATTAATAATGAAGATGAATCGTCATCAAAGCAAGATGGAGTTAATTAAATTTGATTATCCTCAATTAACCCAAAAAACAATTTATACTGAAGAAAATAAATATTGGATTGACGTACCCGAATTATTTTTATCATCAAATGGAAAAGATATTATTTTATCATCAGAAGCAGATGGATATAACCATATATATATTGTAGAAATTTTGAGTGGAACAAAAAAACAAATTACAAAAGGCAAATGGGATGTAGAACACATACAAGGGGTTGATGAAATTTCAAATAAAATTTATTTCACTGCTTTTATGGAATCAAGCATCGAAACCGTATTAGCATCGGTATCAAAAGAGGGTAAAATTGAAAAATTATCGAGCCAAAAGGGGAATAACAGTGGAGTTTTTAGTAAAAAATTCACATACTATTTTAACACCTATTCAAATAGCACAACTCCACCTACCTTAAATTTATACGATAGTAAAGGAAAACTTGTAAGAGAGATAATCACAAACAACGCGTTGAAAGAAAAACTCAAAAAATACAAACTATCACCTAAAGAATTTTTCACTTTCAAAACGTCAACAGGAAATGAATTAGATGCATGGATGATAAAACCAACAAATTTTGACTCAACAAAAAAATATCCTGTTTTAATGTATGTATATGGAGGACCAGGTTCCAAGTCGGTTGAAAACCAATGGGATTATTTTGATTATTTTTGGTATCAGGTTTTAGCAGATAGAGGATATATTGTAGCATGCGTTGATAATAGAGGAACAAATGGCAAAGGCGAAGAATTTAAAAAATGTATCTATAAACAAATGGGTAAATTTGAAACCGAAGACCAAATTGAAGGAGCAAAATATTTTTCAAATCTATCATTCGTAGATGGAAAAAGAATTGGAATTTGGGGTTGGAGTTACGGAGGATATATGTCGACATTATGTATAACCAAAGGAGCCACTCAGTTTAAAACAGCTATTGCGGTTGCTCCAGTTACCAATTGGAGATACTACGACAACATCTATACTGAACGATTTATGCAAACGCCAAAAGAAAATCCAAAAGGATACGATGACAATTCGCCAATTAATCATGTAAGTAAATTAAAAGGTAATTTTTTATTAATTCATGGTTCTGCCGATGATAATGTTCATTATCAAAACAGCATGATGTTAGTAAATTCATTAGTTAAAGCAGGTAAACAATTTGAAATGTTTGTATATCCAAATCGAAATCATAATATTGCCGGCGGAACTACTCGATATCATTTGTACGTATTACTAACAGATTTTATTGAAAGAAAATTATAAAAAAACTTGTTTGAAATAAAATTATTACTACTTTTGCAACTCGAAAAATCGAATAATTAATTACATTTATTAAAAGAAAGAGGTATTATTATGATTATTGTTCCCATAAAAGAAGGAGAAAACATCGACAGAGCCTTAAAAAAATTGAAACGCAAATTTGAAAAAACAGGCATTGTTAAAGAATTACGTGAACGTCAAAAATTTACAAAACCTTCCATCATCAAAAGGGAGCAACGCTTAAAAGCAATTTACATTGAACAGACTTATTCTAACAATGATTAATTTTTTTTAAGAAAAACTACTTGCAAACCGTAAAATGTTGTTGTATCTTTACACACCATTTTACGGTTTTTTTATGCAACTATCCGAATACACACAATATCTAACTTCCGAAAAACGATACTCCTCGCATACTGTAAAATCGTATTTATCAGATATTGAGCAATTTTCCTTTTATTTGAAAGTCCAATATCAGCTTGAAGATTTATCAAAAGCCACCGCTATTCAAATCAGGTCGTGGATTTCTCAATTAATGATTGATAAAATAAATAGTCGAAGTGTAAACCGGAAACTATCAACTCTCCGAAACTATTACAAATATTTGATTCGTCATGGATATATTGAAATAAGCCCCATTGAAACCATTGTTGCTCCTAAAACAAAAAAACGATTACCACAATTTTTAGACTCTTCAAAAATTGATGAGTTACTCGATTTGGAATTTTATAACGAAGGATTTGAAGGAGTACGAGACAATCTTATATTAAATATATTGTATGCAACTGGAATTCGATTATCGGAATTAATAAATATAAAAGATTCCGATATTGATATTTCATTACAAAATATTAAAGTTACTGGTAAAAGAAATAAAGAAAGAATAATTCCAATAGGTAAAGGGCTTCTAAAAAATATTGAAGACTATATAAAATTGCGAGATGAATCCTTTGATAACAATAAACAAAACCCCTATTTGCTTGTTACAATAAAAGGGAATAAAATTTATCCCAAAAGTGTTTATCGAATTGTAAGGAGCAATATGGGGAGAGTAACAACACAATCAAAAAAGAGCCCACACGTAATGCGTCATACATTTGCCACGCATTTATTAAACGAAGGAGCAGATATAAATGCAATAAAAGAACTGCTAGGTCATGCCAATTTATCGGCTACACAAATATATACTCATAATACGATAGGTAAATTAAAAAAAATATATAAACAAGCTCATCCACGAGCATAAAAAAGGAGGAAACATGAACAGTAAAATCAATGCCGTACATTTTAAAGCAGACAGCAAACTCGAAAATTTCATTCAAGAACGTATAAACAAATTAGTAAAAATCCATGATGGAGTAATAGGTTCGGAAGTTTTATTAAAAATAGAAAATACAGATAAACCTGAAAACAAAACCGTAGAGATGAAGTTAATGATAAAAGGGAATGATTTGTTTGCTTCAAAAACTGGAAAATCCTTTGAAGAAGCAACCGACATAACAATTACTGCCTTACAAAAACAACTGTTAAAGAAGAAAGATAAAATAAAAGGCAACTAAATTTATTTTTTTATAAAAAAAAGTTTACTGAATGTTTGGTAAATCAATTTTTATTTTTAATTTTGCAGTCCCTTTTGATAGGGACTGCGTTTTTTGAATAGTTGAACGAGCATGCCGATGTAGCTCAGTTGGCCAGAGCAGCTGATTTGTAATCAGCTGGTCGGGGGTTCGAATCCCTCCATCGGCTCAAAAAAAAATAATCGGGGAGATTCCAGAGTGGCTAAATGGGGCAGACTGTAAATCTGTTGGTGATACCTTCGGAGGTTCGAATCCTCCTCTCCCCACACTGCGGAAGTAGCTCATTTGGTAGAGCGACAGCCTTCCAAGCTGTAGGTAGCGGGTTCGAGACCCGTCTTCCGCTCTTAGGTTGCCGTTGTAGCTCAGTGGTAGAGCACTTCCTTGGTAAGGAAGGGGTCACGAGTTCAACTCTCGTCAATGGCTCTGATTTTTTTTATAATAAACTGAACAATAAACACCTTTAATTGAATAATTGATATGGCAAAAGAAAAATTCGAACGCAACAAGCCGCACTTAAACATTGGTACTATTGGTCACATCGACCATGGTAAAACAACTTTAACAGCGGCAATTACAAAAGTTTTAGCAGAAGCAGGATTCTCAGAATTTAGATCATTTGAATCTATTGATAGTGCACCTGAAGAAAAAGAACGTGGTATTACCATTAATACTGCTCACGTTGAATACCAAACAGCAAATCGTCACTATGCACACGTTGATTGTCCAGGACACGCTGACTATATTAAAAATATGGTTACTGGTGCTGCACAAATGGACGGAGCTATCATTGTTGTAGCTGCTACAGACGGACCTATGCCACAAACTCGTGAACATATCCTTTTAGCTCGCCAAGTTGGTGTGCCAAAATTGGTTGTATTTATGAACAAAGTTGACATGGTTGATGATGAAGAATTATTAGAGTTAGTTGAAATGGAAATTCGTGAATTATTAACATTCTACGGATTTGACGGCGACAACGTTCCTGTAATTCGCGGATCAGCTTTAGGTGGTTTAAATAGCGAACCAAAATGGGTTGAAAAAGTAATCGAACTTATGGATGCAGTGGATGCTTATGTTCCACTTCCAGAACGTGATAAAGATAAAGCTTTTTTAATGCCAGTTGAAGATGTATTCTCAATTACTGGTCGTGGAACAGTTGCTACTGGTCGTATTGAAACAGGAGTTGTAAATACTGGTGATAAAGTAGATATCATTGGAATGGGTGCTGAAAAATTATCATCTGTTGTAACCGGTGTTGAAATGTTCCGTAAAATATTAGATTATGGCGAAGCTGGAGATAACGTAGGACTATTACTCCGTGGTATTGATAAAGATGAAATTCGTCGTGGTATGGTAATCGTAAAACCCGGCAGTATTAAACCTCACAAACACTTCAAAGCAGAGGTTTATATCTTGAAAAAAGAAGAAGGTGGTCGTCATACTCCATTCCATACAAAATATCGTCCACAATTCTACTTCAGAACTACTGACGTTACCGGAGAAGTTATTCTTCCTGAAGGTATCGAAATGGTAATGCCAGGCGATAACTTAACAATTGAAGTAAACTTACTTTCTGAAATCGCATTGAATAAAAACTTACGTTTTGCAATTCGTGAAGGTGGACGTACAGTAGGTGCAGGTCAAGTAACTGAATTATTAGATTAATAACATTGTAGAAAGAGATAATAGGAAAGTCCTATCATCTCTTTCTTACGGGTGTAGCTCAATTGGTAGAGTAGTGGTCTCCAAAACCATTGGTTGTGAGTTCGAGTCTTACCACCCGTGCAATTTTGAAACAAAAAAAGATGAAGAAAGTAATAAATTACTTCAAAGAAAGTTACGAAGAGCTTTTTAAAAAAGTATCTTGGCCCACATGGAGTGAATTGCAAAATAGTGCTGTAGTTGTATCCATTGCTTCCCTTATAATTGCTTTAATAGTATTTTTGATGGATACAGTGCTAAACTCAACAATAACTCAATTATATAAATTGTTTTAAAGTTGAAAAATTCCTTTATGTAGTTATGATAATCATCTGATATATCTTTTAGAATGAGCGAAAACGAAAAAAAATGGTATGTTCTTAGAACTGTAACCGGAAAAGAAAACAAGGTAAAACAGTATATTGAGAGTGAAATTTCACGACTCAATATTTCTCATTTAGTATCTCGAGTACTCATACCAACTGAAAAAGTATATCAAATTAGAAAAGGCAAAAAGGTTAGTAAAGAGCGGAATTTTTTTCCGGGTTATATCCTACTCGAAGCTGATCTTTCCGGTGAAACAGCACACTTAATCCGAAACATCCCAGATGTTTTAGGATTTTTAGGGTCAAATAAAACACCAGAGCCAATTCGCCCATCCGAAGTGAATCGGATTTTGGGTAAAGTTGATGAACTTACGGATATGAATGAGGAGTTTACAACACCTTTTATCATTGGTGAAACCGTAAAAGTAATCGATGGTCCTTTCAACAGCTTCTCGGGTGTTATCGAAGAGATAAACGAAGATAAGAAAAAACTTAAAGTTATGGTGAAAATTTTCGGAAGAAAAACACCGCTTGAATTAAGTTTTATGCAAGTTGAAAAGGAGTCATAACAATATCAAATAAATAATAAATTAAAATTAAAAAACAAAATGGCAAAGGAAGTAGCAGGATTAATTAAACTACAAGTAAAAGGTGGTGCTGCAAATCCTTCACCTCCAATTGGACCTGCATTAGGTTCAAAAGGGGTGAACATCATGGAGTTTTGTAAACAGTTTAATGCGAGAACTCAAGATTCAGCAGGAAAAATTATTCCTGTCATTATTACAGTTTATAAAGATAAATCTTTTGATTTTATCTTAAAAACTCCACCGGTAGCAATACAACTAATGGAAGTAGCTAAAATCCAAAAAGGTTCGTCAGAACCAAATAGAAATAAAGTTGCTTCTGTAACTTGGGAACAGGTTCAGTCAATTGCCGAAAGCAAGATGACCGACTTGAATTGTTTCACTGTTGAATCGGCAATGTCAATGGTTGCAGGTACAGCAAGAAGCATGGGAATAACCGTTAAAGGAGAAAATCCTTTAGCAAAGTAATTAAACTTAAACAGTAAAAAATGACTAAGATATCTAAAAAACGTAAAGAAGCGTTATCAAAGTACGAGAAAAATGCTGTTTATTCCCTAACCGATGCGATTCAGGTTGTAAAAGACATTACATATACCAAATTTGATTCATCGTTTGACATAGATATACGCTTAGGTGTAGACCCTAGAAAAGCAAATCAAATGGTTCGTGGTGTTGTAACCTTACCACATGGAACAGGAAAAACAGTTAGAGTTTTAGTACTTTGTACGCCAGACAAAGAAGAAGAAGCAAAAGCAGCTGGTGCTGATTACTACGGATTAGACGAATACGTTGAAAAAATTAAACAAGGCTGGACTGACATTGATGTAATTATAACAATGCCTAGTGTGATGCCAAAAATTGGTGCTTTAGGTAAAATTTTAGGACCAAGAGGTTTAATGCCAAATCCAAAATCAGGAACAGTTACAATGGACATTGGAAAAGCTGTAAATGAAGTTAAAGCCGGTAAAATCGATTTTAAAGTTGACAAATTCGGTATTATTCATGCTTCAGTTGCAAAAGTGTCTTTTGAAAATGGAAAAATACTTGATAATGCAAAAGAACTTGTTCAAACCATTATCAAATTGAAACCAACCGCTGCAAAAGGAACGTATGTTAAAAGCATTTACGTTTCTAGCACAATGAGTCCTGGCATTCAAGTAGAACCAAAATCAGTTACAATTTAATAAGGGTCAAAAAAATGAAAAAAGAGTTAAAGAGTGAAATCATAGATTCGATTGTTCAAGACCTAAAAATGTACAAATACATGTATGTAACTGATATTTCGGGGCTTAATGTTGAACAAACCAATGCACTACGCAGATTGTGTTTTAAACGAGAAGTAAAACTTAAAGTTGTAAAAAACACACTTCTTAGAAGAGCAATGGAAACGTTAAACGTTGACTACTCCGAATTATTTCCGGTTTTACATGGAAGTACATCTATTATGCTTTGCAATACAGGAAATGCACCTGCGAAATTAATAAAAGAATTCCGTGGCAAAAAATCAATTCCTGATGTAAAAGGTGCATTTGTTGAAGATGTATCATTTGTTGGAGACAATTTAATAGAAACCTTGATAAATCTTAAATCTAAAGAACAACTTCTTGGTGATATTATATACATGTTACAATCTCCAGCTAAAAATGTCATCTCGGCATTACAAGCAAATAGTGGTCAAAAAATCGCAGGCATCGTGAAAACATTGTCTGAAAAAAATTAATAAATAATAGTAAACAAAACAATAAAAAATAAATAAAATGGCAGATATTAAAGCATTAGCAGAACAATTAGTTAATCTGACAGTAAAAGAAGTTAACGAACTTGCACAAATACTGAAAGACGAATACGGTATTGAACCTGCAGCAGCTGCAGTAGCTATTGCAGCCGGTCCAGTTGCCGGAGCAGCAGCAGAAGAAGTTGAAGAACAAACTTCATTTGACGTAATTTTAAAAGCAGCAGGTGCTCAAAAACTTGCAGTAGTAAAACTCGTTAAAGAATTAACCAGTCTTGGTTTAAAAGAAGCAAAAGAATTAGTTGATGCAGCACCAAAACCAGTTAAAGAAGGTGTTAGTAAAGACGAAGCTGAAGCACTTAAAAAATCTTTAGAAGAAGCAGGTGCTGAAGTAGAGGTTAAGTAAGAATCTCTTTTACATTCTAATACAGGTTTCCTGCCTTAAGGTAGGAGCCTGTATTTCTTGATTTTAACCATTATCGTTCATTTATCTTACTAATTTAAAAAATTATAGGCCTTGGGAAAGTTACAAAACCAAAGACATAGTTTTGCATCGACAAAACCTGCAGATTATCCGGATTTTCTTGAATTACAATTAAAATCATTTCAAGAATTTTTTCAGTTAGAAACAACCACTGAAAACAGAAAAAACGAAGGGCTTTATAAAGTTTTTTCCGAAAATTTTCCAATTTCCGATGCCCGAAATAACTTTGTGCTAGAATTTATCGACTATTTCGTAGATCCTCCTAGGTATAATATGACAGAGTGCTTAGAAAGAGGTCTTACTTATAGCGTTCCTCTTAAAGCTAAATTAAAACTTTATTGCACCGACGAAGAGCATGAAGACTTTGAAACCATAGTTCAAGATGTTTATTTAGGAATGATTCCGTACATGACTCCTCAGGGCTCGTTTATTGTTAATGGAGCCGAACGCGTTATAGTTTCTCAACTACATCGTTCTCCAGGAGTGTTTTTTGGTACTTCATACCATGCTAACGGTTCACAATTATTTTCAGCCAGAATTATTCCATTTAAAGGATCATGGATCGAGTTTACAACCGATATTAATAACGTGATGTATGCATACATCGACCGTAAAAAGAAATTGCCCGTTACAACTTTGTTACGAGCCATCGGCTTTGAAACCGACCGTGATATTCTTCAAATTTTCGATATGGCTACCGAAGTTAAAGTTTCTAAAGCTAATCTTAAAAAGGTTATCGGTCAGCGATTAGCAGCTCGAGTTGTTCGTTCGTGGCTCGAAGATTTTGTAGACGAAGAAACAGGGGAAGTAGTATCAATTGAACGAACCGATGTTCTTGTTGATAGAGAATCTGTCATAGAACCTGAACATGTTGACTTATTTATTGATGCAAACGTTAAAACTATTCTTATCCATAAAGATGAAGAAAGCAGTTCTGATTTTTCCATCATTTTTAATACCTTACAAAAAGACCCTACTAATTCGGAAAAGCAAGCGATCGAATATTTATATTTTCAATTACGAAACACTGCACCACCTGATGAAGAAACTGCTCGTGGAGTTCTTGAAAAATTATTCTTTTCGGATAAAAGATACGATCTTGGCGAAGTTGGTAGATATAGAATTAATAAAAAATTAAATCTAAGCACTTCTTTAAATATACGAATTTTAACTAAAGAAGATATTGTTTCGATTATTAAGCACTTAATAGAGCTTATTAATGCAAAAACTGAGGTTGATGATATTGACCATTTGAGTAATCGACGTGTTCGCACTGTAGGAGAACAACTATATTCTCAATTTGGTGTTGGATTAGCTCGTATGGCTCGTACTATTCGCGAACGTATGAATGTTCGTGATAATGAAGTTTTTACACCTACCGATTTAGTTAATGCTAAAACTTTATCTTCTGTGATTAATTCATTCTTCGGAACGAATCAACTTTCACAATTTATGGATCAAACCAATCCAATTTCAGAATTGACTCACAAACGTCGTATTTCTGCACTTGGACCTGGTGGTTTGTCTCGTGAAAGAGCAGGATTTGAAGTGCGTGACGTTCACTATACCCACTATGGTCGTTTATGTACGATTGAAACACCTGAAGGTCCTAACATCGGTTTGATTTCTTCCTTATGTGTTTTTGCAAAAATTAACCACTTAGGGTTTATTGAAACGCCATATTATAAAGTAGAAAAAGGCTCTGTTGATAAATCTAAATTAGTTTATTTGAGTGCAGAAGAAGAAGAAAATAAAACTATTGCACAATCAAATGTTGACCTTAACGATAAATCATTAATTGTTCAAGAACGTATTAAAGCACGCCAATTAGCTGATTATCCTATTGTTTCTCCTACACAAGTTGATATGATTGACGTAGGTCCAAACCAAATTGCATCCATTGCTGCTTCACTTATTCCGTTTTTAGAACACGATGATGCAAACCGTGCATTAATGGGTTCAAATATGATGCGTCAAGCAGTTCCACTTCTTCATCCAGAAGCTCCAATTGTTGGAACAGGTTTAGAACAAAAAGTGGCTCAAGATTCAAGAGTATTAATAAATTCAGAAACAACTGGCACTGTAATTTATGTAGATGCTAATACTATTAAGATAAAAAGTGATAGAACAGCTGAAGATGTATTAATTAGCTTTGATGACGAGATTGTTACATACGATTTAGTAAAATTCTGCCGTACAAATCAAAACACTTGTATAAATTTGAGACCAATCGTTCGTAAAGGCGATAAAGTAACAAAAGGACAAGTGTTATGTGAAGGCTATGCTACCGAAAAAGGTGAATTAGCTTTAGGTAGAAATTTAATGGTTGCTTTTATGCCCTGGAAAGGATATAATTTTGAAGATGCAATCGTAATTTCGGAAAGAATTGTAAAGGAGGATATTTTTACTTCGATTTATATTGAAGAATTCACCCTTGAAGTACGTGATACAAAACGAGGAGTTGAAGAATTAACGAATGATATTCCAAACGTAAGTGCCGAAGCGACGAAAGATTTAGATGAAAATGGATTAATTCGCATTGGTGCTGAAGTAAATGAAGGCGATATTTTAATTGGTAAAATAACACCAAAAGGTGAATCATACCCTACTCCTGAAGAAAAGTTATTACGAGCAATTTTTGGTGATAAAGCTGGAGATGTGAAAGATGCATCATTAAAAGCTCACCCATCAATGAAAGGGGTTGTAATTGACAAAAAACTTTTCACCAGAAATATAAAAGAGAAAAAGCCAAAAGGAAAAACTCAAGATAATCAAAAGGATATTGAAACTAGGTTTAATAAAGAGTTTATTGAACTTAAAGAGACTTTAGTGAAAAAGCTCTATACCATTTTAGAAAATAAAACTTCTGGTGGTGTACATTCAATATTTAAAGATATAGTTATTCCTAAAGGAACAAAATTTACTCAAAAAATATTAGCATCATTTGATTATAGTACAATTAGCCCATTAAGTTGGACAAGCGATGAAGCTATAAATGAATTAATTTATCGTTTGCTAAATAATTATAATGTTAAATATCGAGAAGTTCAAGGACGTTTGCAACGTGAAAAATTTGCATCGTCGGTTGGAGACGAACTTCCAAACGGTATTGTACAGGTGGCAAAAGTATACGTAGCTCAAAAACGTAAACTTAAAGTTGGAGATAAAATGGCTGGTCGTCATGGAAATAAAGGTATTGTAGCTAAAATTGTTCGTGAAGAAGACATGCCATTCCTCGAAGATGGAACTCCTGTTGATATTGTTTTAAATCCACTAGGTGTACCTTCGCGTATGAATTTAGGACAAATTTATGAAACCGTTTTAGGATGGGCTGGTAGTAAATTAGGTATGAAATTTAGTACTCCAATTTTTGATGGTGCAACTATAGATGAGATAAATGATTTGATGATAAAAGCCGAATTACCCGAAAATGGTAAAGTTACTTTATATGATGGTGGCACCGGTGAAAAATTTGATCAACAAATTACCGTTGGGTACATTTACATGATGAAACTTCACCACATGGTTGATGATAAAATGCACGCCCGTTCAATTGGACCATATTCATTAATAACTCAGCAGCCACTTGGAGGTAAAGCTCAATTTGGAGGTCAACGTTTTGGTGAAATGGAAGTTTGGGCATTAGAAGCATTTGGTGCATCTAATATTCTTCAAGAAATACTTACTGTAAAATCCGATGATGTTGTTGGACGAGCAAAAGCATACGAATCAATTGTAAAAGGCGATAACATGCCAACACCAGGAATACCTGAGTCGTTTAATGTTTTAGTTCATGAGCTTAAAGGATTATGCTTAAATGTAACATTTGAATAACAAAAAGAGTGTAGTTTAAAAACTACATTCTTTTTTCACAAAATTATTGATTTCAATAAAAATAAGATATGGCTTTCAGAAAAGACCAAACAATTAGAAAAGAATTTTCGCAAATTACAATTAGTTTTGCGGCACCAGAATCTATTCTTGAACAATCAAGAGGAGAAGTTGTAAAACCAGAAACTATTAACTATCGCACTTATAAGCCAGAAAGTAATGGTTTATTTTGTGAAAGAATTTTTGGACCTGTTAAAGATTGGGAATGTCATTGTGGTAAATATAAACGCATTCGTTATAAAGGTATTATTTGTGACCGATGCGGTGTTGAAGTTACCGAACGTAAAGTACGTCGTGAACGAATGGGACATATCCACTTAGTTGTTCCTGTTGCACATATTTGGTTCTTTAAATCACTTCCAAATAAAATTGGTGCCTTACTGGGTTTAAATTCAAAATCGATTGATGCTATAGTTTATTACGAAAAATATGTTGTAATAAATCCTGGAGCAGCTCAAGCTGATGGCATAAACAAAATGGATCTTCTTACCGAAGAAGAATATTTTGATATTATCGACCGTCTTCCAAAAGAAAATCAAATGTTAGACGAAATTGATCCTAACCGATTTTTAGCTAAGATGGGTGCCGAAGCTTTACAACTATTATTAAGCCAAATAGATTTAGATAAAGAATCTTTTGATTTAAGAGATAGAGCAAGCAAAGAAACATCGCAACAAAGAAAATCTGACATTTTAAAACGCTTAAATGTTTTTGAAGGGTTTCGTGATGCGAACAAACACATGAAAAATCGCCCTGAATGGATGATTGTAAATGTTGTACCGGTTATTCCACCCGAATTACGTCCTTTAGTTCCTCTTGATGGTGGTAGATTTGCAACCTCCGATTTAAATGATTTATACCGTCGTGTAATTATACGTAACAATCGTTTAAAACGATTAATTGAAATTAAAGCCCCCGATGTAATCATGCGTAACGAAAAACGTATGTTACAAGAAGCCGTTGACTCTTTGTTTGATAATTCACGTAAAGCAAGTTCAGTTAAAACTGAATCAAATAGACCTCTTAAATCGCTTTCGGACAGTCTTAAGGGGAAACAAGGACGTTTCCGTCAAAACCTTTTAGGTAAACGTGTCGATTATTCAGGACGTTCGGTTATCGTTGTTGGACCAGAACTTAAACTTAACGAGTGTGGTATTCCTAAAGAAATGGCATCGGAACTTTTTAAACCTTTTATTATTCGTAAACTTTTAGAAAGAGGAATTGTAAAAACGGTAAAATCAGCTAAAAAAATAGTTGACCGCAAGGATCCAGTGGTTTGGGATATTTTAGAGAATATTTTAAAAGGGCATCCTGTAATGTTAAACCGTGCTCCTACCCTTCACCGTTTAGGTATACAAGCTTTTCAACCAAAATTAGTAGAAGGCAAAGCTATCCGTTTGCACCCTTTAACTTGTACCGCATTTAATGCCGACTTTGACGGTGACCAAATGGCAGTTCACGTTCCATTAGGTAATGCTGCGATACTAGAAGCACAATTATTAATGTTAGCTTCTCACAATATATTAAACCCAGCAAATGGTGCTCCTGTTACTGTTCCATCGCAAGATATGGTGTTAGGATTGTATTACATTACTAAAGGATTAAGAAGCGATGAAACAATTACTGTTAAAGGCGAAGGAATGAAATTCTATTCTCCCGAAGAAGTAATTATTGCCTATAACGAAAAACAAATCGACTTACATGCAAATATCTTCTGCAAACTTGATATAAAAGGGAATGATGAGTTGGAAATGATTGAAACAACTGTTGGCAGAGTATTATTAAATCAAGTTGTACCAAAAGAATTCGGTTACTTAAACGAATTATTAACCAAAAAATCACTTCGTGATATTATTACTAAAATTTTGAAAAAATCTGGAACAGCAGCAACTGCTAAGTTCTTAGATGACATCAAAGATTTAGGATTTAACATGGCGTTTAAAGGTGGTTTATCGTTTAATTTGAGCAATGTAATGGTACCTGTTGAAAAGGCTGAATTAGTTGAAGAAGCTAATAATGAAGTTGATGAAGTAATGAACAATTACAATATGGGATTCATTACAAACAACGAACGTTACAATCAGATAATTGACATTTGGACACACACTAACGCAAAATTAAGCCGAATTTTATTAGAACAAATTTCTAAAGATCAACACGGTTTTAATCCGGTATACATGATGCTCGATTCTGGTGCTCGTGGTTCGAAAGAACAAATTCGTCAGTTATCGGGAATGAGAGGATTAATGGCAAAACCTATGAAAGCTGGTGCTAGTGGTGGCGAAATTATTGAAAATCCTATTTTATCAAATTTTAAAGAAGGGTTATCAGTACTCGAGTATTTTATTTCAACACACGGTGCTCGTAAAGGTTTGGCTGATACTGCATTAAAAACTGCAGATGCGGGTTATTTAACTCGTCGCTTGGTTGATGTTGCCCAAGATGTAATTGTAAATGAAGAAGATTGTGGCACATTGAGAGGTTTAGTTGTTACTGCATTAAAGAAAAATGAGGAAATCGTTGAATCATTATTTGATCGAATATTAGGACGTGTTGCTTTGCATGATATCTATCATCCATTTTCGGGCGAAATTATTGCCTATGCAGGTCAAGAGCTTAATGAAGACATCTGCCAAGTTATTGCCGATTCACCTATTGAAGAGGTTGAAATTCGTTCGGTATTAACTTGCGAATCAAAAATGGGAGTTTGTGCACGTTGTTATGGACGTAACCTAGCAACCGGTAAAATGGTTCAAAAAGGTGAAGCTGTGGGAGTTATAGCAGCCCAATCAATTGGTGAACCAGGAACACAGCTCACATTAAGAACATTCCACGTGGGTGGTGTTGCTAGCAATATTGGTGTTCAAGCTAATATTGAAGCAAAATATGATGGTGTATTACAAATCGAAGAGTTAAGATCCGTTTCATACAAAGACAAAGATGGAAAACAGTTCAGCATTGTGATTGGTCGTTCTGCCGAAATGCGTATAATTGACCCACATACACAAATTACTCTTGCTTCGGCTAATATTCCTTATGGTGCACACCTTTATAAAGAAAATGGAACAAGCCTGAAAAAAGGTGATCGTATTGCTGATTGGGATCCATTTAACGCTGTAATTATTTCTGAAGTATCGGGTAAAGCAAAATTTGAAGATATTATTGAAGGTGTTACCTATCGTATTGAAACCGATGAGCAAACGGGCTTTAATGATAAGGTTATCATCGAAAGTCGTCAAAAAACTCGAAATCCTTCAATGAAAATCATGTCATCAAATGATGAAGAAATAAAATCATATGATATACCCGTTAACTCTCATATCATTGTACAGGAAGGTGAAACCGTAAAAGCAGGAGATATTCTGGTTAAAATACCAAGAACTTTTGGAAAATCAGGTGATATCACGGGTGGTTTACCACGTGTAACCGAATTATTTGAAGCTCGTAATCCATCTGACCCAGCCGTTGTAGCCGAAATTGATGGTATTGTTTCATTTAGTAAAAAATTAAAACGCGGTAATCGTGAAATCATTATTACTTCAAAAACTGGCGAAGAGAAGAAATATTTAGTAACTACTTCTAAACAAATCTTAGCTCAAGAAAACGACTTTGTGAAAGCGGGAACACCTCTATCCGAAGGTTCGATTTCTCCAGCAGAAATTTTATCTATTAAAGGACCGATGAAGGTTCAAGAGTATATAGTTAATGAAGTTCAGGAGGTTTATCGATTACAAGGTGTGAAAATTAATGACAAGCATTTTGAAGTTATTGTTCGTCAAATGATGCGTAAAGTAGAAATTGAAGACCAAGGTGATACTAGATTTTTAGAAAACGAATTAATAAATAGAATTGATTTCCGTGAAGAAAATGATTTTGTTTTCGACAAAAAAGTTATAACCGATTGTGGTGATTCTGAAAACTATAAAAACGGTCAAATTATTAGTGCTCGTAAACTTCGTGATGAAAACTCATTATTAAAACGTAAAGATAAAAAACTAATTGAAGCTCGTGATGCTCGTCCAGCTACTGGTCGTCAAGTTTTACAAGGAATTACTCGTGCCTCATTACAAACACGTAGCTTTATTTCAGCTGCATCTTTCCAAGAAACTACAAAAGTACTTACCGATGCTGCTGTAAATGCAAAAGTTGATAAACTTCAAGGGTTAAAAGAAAATGTTATCGTAGGTCATTTAATTCCTGCTGGAACAGGTTTGAGAGATTATGAAGACATGATAGTTGGTTCTAAAGAAGAACACTTAAGTTTACAAGCTTCTAAAAAAATGTAATTTATAACACTTAATATTATGAACCCAGAAAACGAAAATCAAAATGCAATTAATATAAATTTAAGCGAAGAAGTAGCTGAAGGTGAATATTCAAACCTAGCAATTATTACACATTCAAACGCTGAATTTATTATTGATTTTGTAAAAATTATGCCCGGTATTCCAAAAGGAAATGTAAAATCTAGAATTATTTTAACTCCACTGCATGCTAAACGATTACTGAATGCATTAAAAGATAACGTGCAAAAATTTGAATCGGTTCATGGTCATATTAAAGAGTCGGACGGTTACGAAAGTTTTCCTATGAACATAGGTACACCAAAAGCCAAAGCTTAATATTACATTAACCATTATAAAAAAGAGAACTT
Organism: uncultured Lentimicrobiaceae bacterium; assembly: GCA_964521105.1. GTDB lineage: Bacteria > Bacteroidota > Bacteroidia > Bacteroidales > WCHB1-69 > JAQUGA01. The sequence goes on from CAZFPO010000042.1 coordinate 20,300, forward strand.
CGTACGAAGTTCTCTTTTTTTGTCAATCAAATATTAGCTGAATTTGTAGTGATGCTACGAATAGTTTAACGAAATTCAAAATAAATAGTTACAAAAAAAGGCTATCAAATTAATGATAGCCTTTTTTAAGTTAAGAAGTTGAATTATTTACCCATTCCTGGACGAACACCTTTTTTAACTTCTTGTTTAACTTCTTTTACAACTTCTTTTTTAACAGTGGTTTTAGTTGTTGTACCTTTTTTGTTTTTAGCAGCTTCTTCAGCAGCAGCAATTGAATCAGCTTTAGCTTGTTCAGCAGCAGCAACAGCAGCAGCTTGTTCAGCAGCAGCAATTGAATCTAAACGTGCTTGTTCAACTTTCGCGATTGAATCTTGTTTTGCTTTTTCAGCAGCTTCTTTTTCTGCTTTGCTTGGTCCACATGCTACAACTGCAAACATGCTAACACCCATTAATAATACAAATAATTTTTTCATGCTTTGTTTAGTTTTTTAGTTAATTTCCGATGCAAATTTAGTAAGAAGATTT
>CAZFPO010000043.1:0-20697 GCA_964521105.1 uncultured Lentimicrobiaceae bacterium
TTTTGTTACAAATTTATACTTTATTTAACTGTCCTAATTTTGGGGAGTATTATACAGCTTCCGCTAACTACTTTCTTTTCGGGTTTTACAAACGAAAGTTCACCGTTGGCGTTTTCTGCCATTAAAATCATGCCTTGCGACAAAATTCCTTTAATTTCGCGTGGTGCAAGATTTACAATCATACACACTTGTGTTCCAATGATGTTTTCGGGCTCGTAATATTCGGCAATGCCCGAAACAACAGTTCGTTTGTCAATACCAGTATCGATGGTTAATTTGAGCAATTTCTTTGTTTTTGCCACTTTCTCGGCTTCGATGATGGTGCCAATTCTGAAATCTATCGCTGCAAAATCGTCAAAATTTACATTTGGTTTTTGAGGTTCAGCAACCGTCTGAGATAATTGATTATCTATTTTAGTTTTATTCAGTTTTTCAATTTGTTTTTCAATAACTTCATCTTCAATTCGTTCAAACAAAAATGCTGGTATGTCTATAACATGTCCTGATTTAAGCAAATCACAATTGCCAGCTTCTTTCCAGTTTAGTTTTTCGAGTTTTAGCAAATCATGCAAACGTTTGGACGTAAATGGTAAAAATGGCTCACATAAAACCGCTAAATTAGCAGAAATCTGCAAAGCGATATTCAACACAGTTTGAACTCTAGTTTCATCGGTTTTAATTATTTTCCATGGCTCGGTTTCGGTGAGATATTTATTGCCCAAGCGAGCCAAATTCATTAATTCGGAACAAGCTTCGCGGAATCGGTAAAGTTCGATACTGCGACCGATTCTTTCTGGAAATTTTGCAATTTCATCGATAGTTTCTTGGTCGAGTTGAGTTAATTCATTTCGTTGAGGCACTACACTATTGAAATATTTTTGAGTTAAAACCATCGTTCTGTTCACAAAATTTCCAAAAATGGCTAATAATTCACTGTTGTTTTTTGCCTGAAAATCTTTCCATGTAAAATCGTTGTCCTTGGTTTCGGGAGCATTGGCACATAAGGTATAACGCAACACATCCTGTTTTCCAGGAAAATCTTCCAAATATTCATGCAACCACACAGCCCAGTTTCGAGAGGTAGAAATTTTATCTCCTTCCAAATTCAAAAACTCGTTGGCAGGAACATTTTCGGGCAGAATAAACGATCCTTCGGCATGTAACATCGCTGGAAAAATGATGCAATGAAAAACAATATTGTCTTTCCCAATAAAATGAACCAATTTAGTTTCAGGATTTTTCCACCACTCTTCCCATTGGATGCCTTTTTCGCTTGCCCATTCTTTAGTGGCTGAAATATATCCAATAGGAGCATCAAACCAAACATACAATACTTTCCCTTCGGCTCCTTCAATTGGTACTTTCACGCCCCAGTCTAAATCACGGGTAACGGCACGGGCTTGCAAACCTTGGTCAATCCACGATTTACATTGACCATAAACGTTTGGTTTCCAGTCTTCTTTGTGTTGTTCGATAATCCATTTACGCAACCAAGGTTCATATTTATCCAAAGGTAAAAACCAATGTTTGGTATCTTTCATCACTGGAATACTTCCACTGAATGTCGATTTTGGATTGATTAAATCGGTTGCGTTCAAGGTTGTTCCGCAGGCTTCGCATTGATCGCCGTAAGCTTTTTCGTTGCCACAATGCGGACAAGTTCCAGTTATATAACGGTCGGCTAAAAACTGTTGAGCTTCCTCATCGAAAAACTGAGGTGTTGTTTTTACGATAAAATCGTTATTGTCGTATAATTTTTTAAAAAAATCGGAAGCAGTTTCATGATGCACCGGATTGGAAGTTCGAGAATAAATATCGAACGAAACGCCAAACTCTTCAAACGATTTTTTAATAATTCCATGATATTTATCTACCACTTGCTGAGGCGTAATTCCCTCTTTGCGGGCTTTGATGGTAATTGGCACACCATGTTCGTCGGAGCCTCCAATAAACACGACATTTTCGTTCATCATGCGCAGGTAACGGGCATAAATATCCGCGGGGACATAAACTCCAGCTAAGTGTCCAACATGAATTGGTCCGTTTGCGTAGGGCAAAGCGGATGTAATGGTGTATCGTTTTCTCGTTTCGGTGTAAGCCATAATAATTTGAGTTTTATTTTGAAGTGCAAAGGTAGAGAAAATTGATTAAAAAATGGAAGAAGGATTTTGTGGATTATTAAGATTTTAAGTTACAGAAAAATATGTGAAAACAAACTGCATATTCATTTTCGACATTCGATTAAAACCATGTTTATACATGGTGAAAAATAATTAACTAAAAGTGATTTATCATTCTAAAAAAACATTAGGACTTCAACATGAGTATCATGAGTGATAAACTAAAAATAAATCTTTGAATTACATTATATTGAATTATACTCAATGTGATTTCTATCATCTAAAAGAATATGAGGACTTTGCATTGATTGCACTAATAATGATTTTAAATAAGAATGAACTTCAACAAATAAAGCTATTTTTTCTTTATGTTCATTTAACGGAATATTACGTTTTTTAAATCCATAATTGTTATAATTAACATATTTTAAATTTATTGTTTTAACTTGGTGTAAATTGAATTTTCTGCTATAATTAATATCTAATGAAGAGTGAGCTAGTATATTTCTATATTTAATTAAGTTCTCAATTTTTTTGAAAGTTGAAGGTGCTTTTTTGTCAATAAATTTGAAATTTGAAATAATTACTTTAAAATCATTATACTTACTTTTTAAAGTGATTGCCTCATAACTTTTATTTGATAAAGTTGGTTTATTCTTAGCCAGAATCAACATATGAGTTGATATAAATTCATCAAATAAGACTTCAATTAGGGTCATATTATGCATTGTTTCGGATACAATTTTTGCATATAATTTCCATCGTAATGAATCATACTCTTTTAACTTTAAATGTTCATTATATTGCTCATCCGAAAAATCTAACAACTCTTTTATGTATCTTTTTTCATCCATCACACATCAAATTAAATTAACGGTTTTTATTTTTAAATTAACACCTGAAAAATTATTCAATATAAATAAAGTTATTAAAAATGCCTAAATATTTTGAGCTAGAATTTCTTGATTCTCTATTTGAGCTAGAGTTGTAACTATAAATTGAAAAAAACAGATAATTATTCTTCCTACCCCAACTTGGATTTTCATATTCATACCGAGATTGCTTAGTATTAAACCCTCTTGACCTAATGTAATCAGTAAATCTTTCATTCGATGGATTTAAAAGGATCATCAACAACAAAAACATCCCCAAACCTATTAAAACTTTCTTTTTAAGATTAAGTGGATTCAATTTAAAATAAGACAATAAATTTATTTCACTATTAGTTTTTGCTTCATTTATAGCTAATTTTTCATCTTCATGCTTTATTTTTGCTTCATTACTACTTAAATCATTTTTCGATGTTGAATTATTTAAAATATTTATGGTGTTTTGCAAACGTTGAATTTCCAAATCTATTTCTTTAATTGCCTCAATTCGTTTTGACTTTTCATTTAAATCCTTTAATTTTTCAGATAACAAATCGCTTTTTTCTTTATTATAAATTTCAATGCTATCTTGGAGCTCAGCTATCGAATTTTCTCCAAAAACTTTAAAAATTTCATTTGCTAACATTTCACTTGACATTAACTTAAAATCAGGCTTCCCATCCGAGGTCAATGGGATTTGGTTTTTTACATCATTCATATCACTTTCATTTTTATCATTTATAGTGTTGGTTTCCAAATCAATTTTATTATCCAAACTACTTTCAATCGTTATATCTGTTGAAAATTCTTCGATTGACATTTCAGAAGTACTGTCATTATAGCTTTTAATATCGGTATTTCTGTCTGGAAAATTTCTTTTTAAATTACATTCATTTAATAATTCGTACGCTTTGTCTTTACCTAATTCTCCAGCCTTGTTCAAATCAATTTCAGCACCATCAATATCCTCAATAATTAGCTTAATTTTCGCTCTTTCAAAATATAAATTTGCATCATTAAATTTTATTTCAATTGCCTTATCATAATCTAAAACAGCCTCATTGTATAATCCAATCAACTCTTTTACTTGAGCTCTTCCAGTTAAGGCTTTTACATTTGAAGGATTAGTTTTAATTATTTGATTGTACTTTTCAATTGCTTCTTCAAATTCATCTTTATTAATTAATTCTTTAGCGGAAGATAATAATTTCTTTTCGTTATATATATCCTCTTTATAATTTAAAAAAGGAAGAATTAATAAAGGATACATAGGGAAGAACAAACTTAACAATACCCATATAGTAGTATTTCTATTTAAAGATTTAGATAGCTGATTACTAATTATCGCAGATGTTATTCTTACTAAAATTGAATAAAAAATAAAAAACGCAATATCCAATTCATAATAATCAAAATTGATTGGATATATACGATTGTATATGAAAAACACTAACATGCCAAATCCAAACAAAAACGATATTCTCCTTAATTTTTTTTCTGTTTCCATGATTTTTATTTTCTTGTTTTAAAATCAAAAGTATTTATAATTTTACTAAAATCAGATTCCCATATATCTCTTTCAATCAACCTGTAACTAATAATAATTTCTACAATTTCATCATAATTAAAAAAATTGTATTGCTCAACATATACCTCAGGATTATCATTCATTTTCCTTATAAATGAAACTTTGATGTAGGTCAAACCATTTATATTACCAAATTCTACAGGATTCCATTTAATTAATTTTACATCCATTGCAGGCATCTCAGAAACAGTTTTTTCTTTAATTCCTTTGTCAATTTCATTTTTCTTTTTTTGTGTAAAATTAAAAACATGATTATATTTATTATAGTCTCCTTTTTGCCCTTTTTGATAATTAATAATAATTCTAGAATATCGAGGGTTTGCTTCCTTTTTAAAACTATTCATTACATTGGGTTGAAATACTATTTGAGGCTTGTCAAATTTAATTTTCAATATATTATTATAAAATAAATAAAGAGAATCATATAATTGACTTATCATCGAATCTTTATCTCTTAATTCCATAGTTGGAGGAATCGCAATTTGCCCAACATCTTCAATTTCATAAAATGTCCAATCTGATTTAGATTTCAATGAGTCTTGAAGTTCTGTAGTTTGTCCAATACAAAAAACAACTTTCAATAATATTGCAACAGTAAAAATAGTTTTTTTAATCATCATTTATATCCTTTATAAGTTCTTTTACTTCACCATCCATTTTTTCAAATGGCGATATCGAAAATCTGACACAACTATTAGATATTTTATCAAAATCGGCAACAATATTGTCTTTTTTTGATTTTGCTCTGTTTTTTAAATCCAAAACACTTGCATCGGTAAAATCGTTTATTCCAACTCCCATATATATAAAATTCCATTGCAACAATCTTTCATGTGTAGAAATTAACGATTTTACAGTTTGTGAAGTGTATTCTTTGGATGCATTTTCTTGTCCATCGGTGATAATAACCATTAAAACATTTTCCGATTTTTGTTTACTTTTAGTAGCGGATAATTTATTGCCGGTTTCAATAATCGCGGTTCCAATTGCATCATACAAGGCGGTAAATCCATTAGGAATGTAATCCTTTTTTGTAATGGATTCAATTTCATTTATTGGAACATCCAAATAAACCAAACTTACATCAGAATTAAATTTATAAAGCGATACCGAAACAATACCAACATTTTCATTTTTTTGTCGTTCAATAAATCCATTAAAACCACCAATAACATCTTGTTCACTTCCTTGCATTGATCCACTTTCATCAATAATAAAGACAATTTTCAAATTTTTCTGTTTCATTTTTTTCTTTTTAAAATTATCTCCAAATATAATTCGGAATATGACAGAAAAGCGGTTTTCACAAGCCTTGCAAAGGTTATATTATTGGTATTCAATGAGATTACGGTCGAGTGTGATTTTTTTAGGACATCCTTTTTTCCCTACGATATAATAATTTTTCGCAATATCTTGCGTTAAACATGTTAAAAAAGCAGCACGAATACGAGATACTTTTTCATTAATTGAATTGCTCAAGGGATTGGTTAATTCACGAATGCTTTCCATTGCTTTATCAACATCAGCTCTGTTTGTCAAATTACGGTATATAGACAATAATTCATCGTGAAAATCTGACAAACATTTAAATGGAATACCCTCTGGATGATTGAGATATAATATAAATATTGATTTTTCGAGAGGCGACATTGTTATCAATTTCATATTGTAATCTTTTAAAAAAAGCTTATAGTCTTCAGTAATCAACAACCTGCTGATTTTAAATGAATTTGCATTTATTTTATCGATTATTCTGCTAATTACCATCAAAGCTCCTTTTTCATGTAGTTTTTCAATATTTCTGAGAATATCGGCTTCAATGATTTCTTCATCGTACTCTAAATCTAAATCGTCAGAATCTCCAATAAAATAAGATTTACAGGGACTTATGCTAAACATTGCACAAAATTCACTATCATTGTTTTCTTGTTTTTCTTTTAACTTATCTAAAAAACTCAGAATTTGATTAGACAGTAAATCGTTTAAATTGAAATTACAAAATTCATCAAATTCATTATAAGAATAATTTTTAATTGATAGAAGTCCACAATTTAAATCTTCGAGATTATATTTTTGAAAAATTTCTGTGTAAAGATTTGCGATAAACTCACTTTTATTATTAATCTCTAGATTTGGATGATTATAATTTAAGATATTCCTATAACCCTGACTGTCTAGTAAACGTGGCAGATAAATAAAATTTATCCTTTGTTTTCGGAATACCTCAATAATTTCTAAAAAATTCTGCTGAATAAATTCATTTACCTGTTTATTAAACGAACGTTCAACATAAAACACACTCTGATAATAACCGGGATTAAAAAAACTAATATTAGCTGCTGCTATTGTGTCCATGAAAAATAAATAAATTTTAAAAACTATTGGTTTATTATGAAAATTTGAATTTTCATAATAAACGCAAATATATAACATCGCAATTGAAAAAACAATAAAAGATTAAATAAATTAATGAATTATGTTGTTTGAAAAAAAATCATTCTAACCTTATATTTGTTCTAATTTGATTTTTTCTTCGTTCATTTTTCCTTATTTTGCGATGCTTTCCTTGAGTCATCTACCAATTTTATTTTAAGTATTTTAAAAACTTTAGATTGATTTTAATTATTTTTCATGTATACTTAAAACTTTTGGCTAACAACAAACAATAATGTAAATTTATTTATTTTGAAAAATATCATTACTGACCGACTAAAATAAAAATATATACTATTTCATTGATTAACTAATTGTTACTGATAATAAAAAATTAACAGGGTGTTTTTTTGAAGATTTTCACCAATTTATTTGCCTCGATTCTGAAGGATGTAAATTGTTGAAAATCAATTCTTCCTATAGGACTGAGGCAAAAATTGATGGAAACAATTTACACAAACAGGAAAGTTCTATATTTAGTCGGTTAGTTGTGTTTGAAAATATCACTACTTTTGAAAAAAATCTGAATATGACCAACGAAACATATTTCCGTCAACCGGAGTTTTTAAAAACTGGCGATACCATCGGCATCATTTCTACTGCACGAAAAATAAGCAAGGAAGAAATTCTGCCTGCTGTAACTTTTTTTGAAAAACAGGGATTTAAAGTAATTTTTGGAACAAATTTATTTTGCGAAGACCGCCAATTTTCGGGAACGGATGAACAAAGAGCTTCGGATTTACAGGAAATGTTCGATAATTTGGAAGTAAAAGCGGTGGTTTGTGCCCGTGGTGGCTATGGAACAGTGCGAATTATCGACAAACTTGATTTTAGCAATTTCATTCAAAATCCGAAATGGATTTGTGGCTATAGCGATGTTACCGTGTTGCATTCACACATTCATAATTTGGGAATAGAAACCTTGCATTCTACCATGCCTCTTAACTTTCCAAAAGATGGTTCGGTGAATGAATCGATGAAAAGTTTAATTAGAGCACTAAAAGGTGAAAAACTTTCGTGCACAATAACACCTCACAAATTTAATAGAATTGGAAAATCAAGTGGAATAATCTGTGGCGGAAATCTCTCTATTTTATATAGTTTAAATGGCACTCCTTCGGACATTAAAACCGGTGGAAAAATTTTGTTTATCGAAGATTTGGATGAATATTTATATCACATCGACCGCATGATGATGAATTTAAAACGTTCGGGTAAACTTGCCCATTTAGCAGGTTTAATTGTCGGTGGAATGAGTGATATGAACGATAACACCATTCCTTTTGGTAAAACTGCCGAAGAAATTGTTTATGAAGCAGTGGCAGAATATAACTATCCAGTTTGTTTTGGGTTTCCAGCTGGTCATATTGCCGAAAATTACGCACTTAAGTTTGGTGAAATTCTTAAACTTTCTATTCAAGAGGATAAAAGCGAAATAATTTTTTGAAATTAAATCATTTTCAAATCTTCAAATTGAATAATTAGCACATTAGCAAACTAAATAATTAGCACATTTTCAAATTTTCAAATCAACACATTTTCAAATCATTTAAGTAGGGAAGTAGGGAGTATGAAGTAGGAAGTAGGGAAGAACGAAGAAGGGAAGAACGAAGTAGGGAAGAACGAAGTATTCGATTTGATTCATTGGCACATTAGATAATTAGCACATTAGCAAACTAAATAATTAGCACATTAGCAAATTTTCAAATCAACTCATCTTCAAATTAGCACATTGAATAATTAGCACATTAGCAAATCTTCAAATTAGCACATTAATCATTAGCACATTAGCAAATTTTCAAATCTTCAAATTGAATCATTAGCACATTAATTAATCCAGCCTTTTTTCTTAAAATAAAACATCATACCCACAGCTATCGTAACCATTGCTCCCCAAACTACAAAATACGCCCAATCGTATTGAATTTCGGGCATGTTAAAATTCATTCCGTAAACACCAACAATAAAAGTTAATGGAATAAAGATGGTAGAAACGATAGTAAGCACTTTCATAATACTATTCATTTTGTTCGACTGGCTGTTCATGAATAAATCCATCATGCTTGAAGCCATATCTCTAAAAACTTCAATGGTTTCAATTACTTGAATAGTGTGGTCGTATAAATCGCGGATAAAAATCTTTGTATCGGGGCTAATTATTGGGTCTTCAATTTTATCAAGTCGATTTAGAAGCTCCCTTAAAGGGTAGACGGAACGTCTTAAATGAAGTATTTCGCGACGAATTGAGTGAAGTTTTAGCATCGTTTTTTGGTCGGGTTTGTCGAGCAGGTCATTTTCGAGTTCATCAATTTTTTCGCCTAATTTTTCAATTACGTCAAAATAATAATCAACAATTGAATCCATGAGGGCATACGTTAAATAATCACTACCTCTTTTTCGTATCGTTCCTTTACCATCGATTAGTCGTTTTTTTACATGGTTGAAAACATCACCTTCTTTTTCCTGAAAGGTAAGTAATAGATTTTTTTTAATAATAAAACTAAGTTGCTCGTCGTCGACATTTTCTTCTAAAGCGTTAAACTGAAACATCTTCATTACAATAAAAAAGTAATCAGCAAATTCGTCGATTTTAGGTCGCTGCCCGATTGTAAGAATATCTTCAATAGTGAGTTTGTGTATTTTTAATTTCGAACCCGCTAGTTCAATGGTATTTATATCGTGCAAACCGTCGATATTAATCCACGAAACGCCTTCAAATTTCTCACACGTTGTTATTGCTTCTTCAATATTTGGTTGAATAGTTTCCTCATAAATATTGTCGTTATACTGAATTAAGCTTATTTTAACCGAAGCCATTTTTTTAGTTCCTGTAAATATTAAAGAGCCAGGAGCCAATCCTAATTTTAATTTTCGTTGAGGTTTATTTTTTTTCATCGTTTTAATATCATATTAATGCAAAAATAAGTTAATTTCAATAAAAAAAGCCACCTATTACAGTGGCTTTTTCGAAATTATTAAATTTATTATTGTAATGGTTTCACAATTTCGATAAGTTCGGGAAGATCCATTCCGATATTTTTCAGATGTTCGAGCGTTGGAACTCCATTTTTATTCCAACCACGACGTTGATATACGGCATCTAAGAGCTGTTCGTATCTATTTTCACGGTATGTTCGTGTGATTTTTACTTTTTCTTCGGTTGATAAACCTTCGGGGTTTACACCAATAAGTTCTTTCATTTGTTTATCGTAACGTTCTGCTCTTGATTCATATTCTTCAACGGTAACAGGACCAGCAGCACGATAAGGCTGTGCGTCATGTTTTCTTAAACCGTATCCACGACGAATATTAAAAATACGTTGGAAATTATACACCCTTTCCGACATTCGAACTAAAGCATGTTTATCAAAAGACATATCGCCTGTAACACCTCTGTATACTTGAACGTAATTGTCCACATGTTCAGGAATTTTTGCGGGTTCATCAGTTAGTTTATTATCAGCAGGACTAACATCGTTCCATACAATTTTGCATAAACCCATTAAACCGAACCATGTTCGGAACATTGGAAAATAATGTAAAGCTTCAGCTTTATCTTCAAATGTAGGAATTTGATTATTCACCATATCCATAAAAATCAACCATGCTTCATCGTGTTGAGGCCCTTTATTGGTCATGGCATAACCACCTTGTTGAGCCAAGGATTCTTTAGAAACATATTGCGAGTATTCTAGTCCTTTATTTTCCATGCCAATGTCTTGAAGGAAATTTGGATCGGCACCATATTCTCGAGCAAAAATTTCTTTCATTTTCCGAACACCTAATCCTGCAATTTTTCCAAAACCTTCGCCACGAGCTAGCTGATGCATTAGTTCGAGCGAATCATACGCGTTTCCGAAATGAAGATCTAAACCACCAGTTCGCTCTTTATTTAGAATTCCGTTTTCGTAACATTCCATAATAAATGCAACAATAGTTCCCCAAGTAATTGTGCAAATACCGTATGTGTCACAATAGAAATTGGCTTCGATGATAAATTCGTAATCAAAAATTCCAATGTTTGAGCCCAAGCCAGCAGCAGTTTCGTATTCTGGACCATCAACTATTACTTTATGACCTTTGTAAGGACCCGTTTTTAGTTCAAAATTATCCACACCTTTGGCACATTGCATGGCACAGCCTATCCAACAACCATCGTTAATTCCTAAGGTGAAAAATTTATCTCTTAAAAAATCGCTGTGAATTTTAGGAGCATCTTTGTGCGTTCCATATTTAAAATTATGAGTAGGAAGTAAGTCGTAATCGCTCATTACATTAACGATGTTGGCAGTCCCTTTTTTACGCATTTGGTTTTGTTTGTCGTCAAGTTCAACCATTTCTTTGGTATAACGGCGACCTCTTTCCGTAATGATGCTCATATCAGCTACATTGTTGGCATTAGGTTGAACACCACCAATTTTTGCCACTATAGCTTTAATTTTTTTGTTACGCATAACCGTACCAATGCCACCACGTCCAGCTTGTTTTAAACGAATTTGTTTCCGTTTCATATCCCAGAATGTAAAATTAATCATCCCGATTAATGAATGTTCAGCGCCTGCACCTGCCGAAACAATCCCAATGTTTTTGCGATCTTTCTCGTTTTCGGCGTAATATTCAGTAAGCTCTTCACCCATAAGGTGTGAATCGGTCGAAAAACCTGGGTCTTCGATAATTTCAATACGATGATTCACTGCATCAATATAAATAATGATGTCTTTATCCGATTTGCCTTGAATTTCTAATGCATCAAAACCTGCAAATTTCAAAAAAGGTCCAAAATATCCACCCACGTTTGAATCCATGATTGAATCCGTTTGTGGCGAAATAGAAACCAATAACGATTTTCCAGCACCCGAATATTGCGTAATTCCACCAATCGGTCCAGACGAAATAATGATTTCATTTTCAGGATCATCCCACTTTGTTGTAGGTGTTGTTGCATCCCACAATAAACGTAATCCATATCCTTTTCCACCGATAAATTTTTCTTTCATCTCTGCAGGAACATCTTTCGATTTAATTTCTTTTGTTCCTACATTGATATACAATACTTTGTCGGTATAGCCTCTATACAATGGAGTGAATTCGTATTTCAACTCTTTTAATAAGGTTTGTCTGCTTTTTAATGCTTCAATGTCCATATATTTTTATTTTTTTGTTTCTGGTTTTAGTCATCAGCAAAAATAATAAATAATCCTTATCATGAGTTAAAATCTTAGAAAATAGGGTGATGAAATTTAATACATGTCGAAATTATCATCTCAACTGTATAACCAAAAAAATAAAATTTGTTAAAAAAGAATGATTTGGCTTTTAAAAGTTTTCAATAATGATGTTTTAAAATTTCAGTTTAAAGTATTAAATTTGCGACATGATGACATTTAATGAAATTAAGGAAGTTTTAGAAACAAAAAAAGTTGGTATAGCGGGTTGTGGCGGAATCGGTTCCAATTGTGCTGTAGCATTAGCTAGAGTTGGTGTAGGGAATCTTGTAATTGCCGATTTTGATGTGATTGAATTATCGAATTTAAATCGTCAATATTTTTTCCACGATCAAATTGGTTTGCCAAAAGCCACTTGTTTAAAACAAAATATCCTTCGTGTTAATCCACAAGTGCAGGTTGAAGAGCATATTATTAAATTACAATCTCAGGATATTATCGATTTATTTTCCGATTGTGATGTAATTATTGAAGCGTTTGATAAGGTTGATATGAAAAAAATGATCATCCAAACAATTTTAATCCAAATGCCCACAAAATACCTTATTTCGGGTAATGGAATGGCAGGTTGGGGAAACAGCGATAGCATTAAACCATTTTATTCCGACCAATTAATTCTGTGTGGCGATATGATGAGCGAAGCATCAGTAAATAATCCACCCATAGCACCTAGGGTAGGAATAGTGTCGAACATGATGGCTAACGAAGCCTTAAGTATTTTATTAAAATAATTGAAGTTTACAAAGTATGACCATAAAACTCAACCATAATATCGAAATTTTTGAAGCCAACCAGCTTACTATTGCCGACATCATTCATGTTAAAAAGTTTTCGCACCACGATTTAATTATAAAAATTAATTCAGTACTAATAAAACACGAAAACTATCACGAAATGATGGTAAACGAAGGCGATAATGTCGAAATCATCCATTTATTTCATGGAGGTTAAAGCTTTTTCGTTTTTATTTGGGCACCCGGGCGGGCTTTACGTTGCAAGTCCTCGCTGGCTAAAATCAACTTTCATTAAGCCAGCTGTGGGCTTTTCACTTCAATCCCTGGTGCAATACTTTGGGTAATTAGTGATTGTAAAAAACGCCAACTTCTTTCCGCCAAAAAGGCGGACTGGCTGTTACTCTTGCAACAAATTCAGGTCATATACCAGCTGGTGGACTTCCCAAATTCGTTGCTGCGAAAGCCTCGAATTTGACGTTTTATTATCAATCACTATGTTTTTTTAAATTGAATTTAATTCAACAATGTTTTAATCGACATGTTGAAGATAATCAATATGTTATGGACTTTTTTATTGTCACTAAATAACGAAAACAATATTGTATTTTTGAGCACATTAATGTTCATTTTTGAACATTAGGGACAATATTTACTGTGAAGCAGTCATCCTTATCCCTATTGTCCTTGAAAAAAAATCGCACACACCGCTTGTTTAGTGGTTTTATTGGTAGATAATTGGTTGTTAAATTTTCTTTGAATCTTTTATAAATTTCAACATTCTTTCAAAATACGCTTCAATGGATTCTTCGGGAAGTTTAGGAATACACTCCAAAGCTGAGGCGAAACTGTTTATTAAATTAGCGTTTCTTGTGAAATTAACGTTTAATAGTTCTTCATCATTGGTTTCCCAATAAGAACCTTCATCCATAAATATTAAATCTGTCAAATATTTTTTATTCAAATAGCGAAAAAGTTGAATAATCAATTTATGGACTTCTGCACCTGCAAATTGTGTTTTTACCGAAATCATATATAAGTATTTGCTTTCTTGCTGTTCTTCAGTTTTACCATAAAACAATAAAAGTGGTTTGTTGCTCATCCGTCCGTTTGAAAGAAAACATATTGAAATTGTTTCACAATTTGGTGGTGTAAAACTAATTCCATAAATATTATTATCATAGTCAGGCTTGCCAAATGAACTTGCAGGAAATTCACGTTCATACACATCGTATTGCCATTTATTGGCACTGGCAATGTCAACAATTTCTTCAATTAATTCTGGCAACATATCAGGGTTTGCTATACTGCCTTGGTAATGAAAACTTAATCCCATAGTTTAATTCCTCTCAAATTATAAAGTTACTTTCATATTTAGTAATTTATCTGTATTTATTCAAAGTCGGTTTATAACTAAAAACTATTTTTTAATAAATGCCTATTAACCCTGAGAAAATTCTCTAAAACTATGTTTTCTTCGATTTAAGTTCTACCTCTTTCTGAATATTTTTTATCGTGTTGAGATAAGCTTTTTCAACAGGTGAAAGTGTTTTTGCCTGAAATTTTAGATATTCAGTCCCAGCTTTTTCTATTGCTTTTTCATGACTTATTTTACCTGCATCTTGCAAAATCCCTTTACCATAAATTGATGTGAATTTATCGAGTTCTTTTAGCCAGTCACTCATTTTCATGGGCGTTTGTTCCATTGCTTTCAATTCGGCTAAATCAAAAAATGCTGAAACCAGACGGTTAAGTCTCGCCAATTCATCATTTTCTAAATAGTTTTTTGCCACAGAAATATCTTTTTTTGTTGGCAATGCTCCCGAAAAATTTGTTAAACCCATAAATTCTTTTTCGGCATCTGCACGAGAAAAAATTAGTTCTGCTGCTGTTTGTTTATTTACGGCATAATGTAGTTTGTTTTGTACAATTTTAAAGAATAATATTGACTCTTCATTTTTTGGGTCGTAATCAATACTTGTTGCATACAAATCTAGTACCTGACGGTATACCACTTTTTCACTGCTTCGTATATCACGTATTCGATCTAAAAGCTCCTTCCAATAGTTTCCCCCGCTAAGCTCTTTTAATCGTTCATCGTCCATAGTAAAACCTTTGATGATATATTCTCGGAGCCTCTGTGTTGCCCATTGCCGAAACTGAGTGCCTCTCAATGATTTCACACGGTATCCTACTGAAATTATCACATCAAGATTGTAATATTTTACAGTAACATTTTGCATTTTCCCTTCAATTGCACCATGTTGAGTGGTGTGTCGGAATTTCCGACATACCACTTTTTCTTCCAATTCTCCTTCTTTAAAAACATTGGCAATATGCTCGGTTACCGTACTTCTGCCTTTTTCAAAAAGAAAAGCCATTTGCTCTTGAGTAAGCCAAACAGTTTCTTCTTCAAACAAAACATCAATTTTTATTTTTTCATCATCCGTTTTAAAAAGGATAATGTCATTATTCTGTATTTCTTTTTTCATAACTAAGCTTTTATGACAATTAGTGCATACATCTGCTTGTGTGGGAAAGTTAACCCCTTCTTTTTTTGTCAAGCCACGGACAAAGTTAATAAATTATTTGGATATCGCACATCCCTTTTAATCCCACTTTTATAGAACTATTTATTATGAAATGCTATCCATTTAGAACGAAATTGAAAGTAACGATAAACAATATGTCTTCATCACTTTTTTGATTTGATTCTTTTAATTTTTTACTCATTTCCATTACCGACTTTATATCTGACTCCTTACATCCATTAACTAAAGTATACCTTTTAGTTGTTTCATTTAGCCCAAAATGTCTATAAATAAGTAAGATTAACAAAGTATGCAAAAAGATATGTTGTAAATATCAATATTGTAAAGAGTCTATCTTGCCATGTAAATTCTCTTTTATCTTTTAAACTATCATTTTCACTAAACTTCAGATTCAACATCAAATCAGATCTCATTAATCGCTTGAAAATTTCGCGATAAAAATAAAATATAATAAGTAGGAGTAGTAGGGAATTTAAACTATTTAATATTTTAAATATCTCATGAGGAAAACCAAGGTTATATTTGAAACAATTTGTTAGAAACTGGATAAATCCTACTAAAATCCAGAAAATAAATGTTATATTATTTCTTAATTGTCTATAATAAACTTCTATAAATGTAAATGTTCCAATAAAAGAATATGCGATTAAAATACTCTCAAAAGCTGTAATGTTAATCAGTTCAATTGAATATAAAATAAAGGTCAGGATATAAAACAACACATTTATGAAAAATAAAAGAAAATTCACTGAACTAAATTTAATATTTCGTTTTGAATTCATTGTTTTCATAAACTGTTATTCTTATCTTTTTAGAATCATTTAAATGTTCATCTTTTCATCAAACAAATCATTTTCAACAATATGGCTCTGTTTTTCTCCCACAAATATAAATAGTTTTAATTTAAAAATAAACAGTTTGTTTAAAATTGTTGTGATTTTATTTTATGTCGGAAGCTTCGTTGTTTTACTTTTCTAGCCGATTCTTTCAGGGATACTAAGGACAAGTACGACTGCGAATCAGACGGTTATGTTCCTTCAGTCCTTAACTTATTCATTTTCTTCGTAGTAATACGAATAATCAATTCCTTTTATAAACATTTCGCGGTCGTTGATTTTATTGGTTAATGCGTTTTGTAAAAGTTTCTTTAAAACCATACTGTTTGTTGGACTTAGCATCATGGCATTCATGTAATCTCGCTTGCTAATTATACTCCAATCAACACATTTTTCAATGCGTTTTTTTTAACATCAAGTCCAACCATATTCGGGCACTTCTGCCATTGCCTTCCATAAATGGGTGAGCAATGTTCATTTCTACATATTTATTCACAATTTCGTCAAAAGTCGTTTCGGGCATTGACTCAATTTGTTTTAAAGTATTCCCCAAAAATTGTGATACAGCAAATTGAAATCCCCCTTTTGAGATGTTTTTTTGCCTAATTTGTCCAGCAAAATCATACAACCCCCCAAATAAATACGCATGAATTTGTTGTAGACCTTTGCTGGTGCCAACTTCTATGTTGTTTACAAAAGAACTTTCAAACAAAGCATAGGCTTTTATTTTGCTTTTTCCGTCTATGTTCGCATCACTGAATGTAAACCAATCGATAAAGCGGTTGGCTTTTGTTCCCGGAAATGTTTTGCCCAGAGCTATAATTCCATCATAGTCGAGCATATCAGCTAAACGTTTTTTACCATCGGCTGCAAGAAATTTCAACTGGGTAGTGGCACTAACCACTTGACTGTTTTCTTTCTTCAATTTAGCTTTCAGATACTTCCAATAGTTGCGAGTTTTAGAATAGTCATTTTGATTGTTAAGAACAGCAACAATATCCAACACCGAAAACCACCACTTGGAGTTTTCTTCGTCCCAAACCGCACGTACTTCACGGTCGTCAAAAAATCGTATAGATATTTTTGAATTGCTCATTTTTAAGTTACCATTTGATTAAACTTTTGAAACTATTGCAAATTTACAAAATAAAAGTCAAAAAACATCGTGGTTAAACCTTTAATTCGTGTGTAAGTTGTGGTTTTTTGGTTTTCCCTTTTTTGGATAATTATTCCAAGGACAGTTGGGACAATAACGACTGCGAAGCAGTCATCCTTGTCCCTATTGTCCTATAAGAATAACATCAATCTCAGGTTTTAGTGAAAAAACATTGATTTTACACTTTAGAGTTCCCTGTGGGAGTTTCTGATTGAAAAAATTGTATCATTTCATCTTGTAAATTGGGCATTTGGTCGAGGAATATATCTTAAAAACATGAATATTCAACATTTAGTCGATGTATAAGCTGTGGATATCAAAAAAACTTTTTTACAGCAAACCGCTAGCTTACCTTTGTATCATGTTTATCATCAATTAATTGCAAAGTAATCATTAAAAAATATATGCCATGAAAAAAAGTACCATCTTAGTGTTTGTAATGCTTTTAACAGCATTTACACAAGCCCAAAATTATCAATTAAGTTTTACTGGTTCAGGGGATGCAAACACCGTTAAAAATGTAGTTGTAGAAAACTTAACCCAAGTAACAAGCCTAACAATTAACGGATCGGATATTTTGCATCTTGTTGGTACAGTTGGGATTGACAGTAAAGACGTGGAAAACAATAGCATTTCGGTATTTCCCAATCCGATGAACGAAAAAGCCAATATTGAATTTTTCAGCAAAAGCAATACAAATGCTGATGTTCAAATTTTCGACATTAGCGGTAAATTGATTTTGAAATCGAATCAAGCTATCCATCAAGGGAAAAATTCATTTGAATTAAGTGGCTTAAGTGCTGGATTTTATACCATTAACATTATTACACTTGATGAGCAATTTTCGAAAAAAATTATTTCAAAAGGAGGAAAAGGTCTAAATCCAGTATTTCGCGATTTTACACCTTCTGATTACATTAGAAATACTTTAAATACTAATAAATCAGCAGTACAAATGCAATACAACGAGGGCGATTTACTCATGTTGAGAGGTTTAACAGTAAATTACTCGACTGTATTAACTTTAATTCCAAGCTCTAATATGGAAATAAATTTTGAATTTTCGGCTTGTATTGATGGGGATGGGAATAATTATCCAATAGTTAAAATTGGAAATCAAACATGGATGGCGGAAAATTTAAAAACCACACGTTTTAGTGATAGTACCGAAATTCCTTCGGTAAATTCTAATAATTGGATATACTTAACAACTCCAGGTTTTTGTTGGTTTAATAACGATGAAATGGAATATAAAAATGAGTATGGTGCTCTTTATAATTGGTATGCTGTTTCAATGGCAAACAATGGCAATAAAAACATTTGTCCCGAAGGCTGGCATGTGCCCAGTGATGCGGAATGGACTGAATTATCAACAATTTTAGGTGCAAATTCTGCATCAAAATTACGAGAAAGTGGCAATGCACATTGGAGTTATTCAGGAATAAGCGGTACAAACGAAACAGGTTTTTCGGCTTTACCTGCAGGTTATCGTGGAAGCATAGGTTCATTTCTCGATATGGAGTATATCGGTTCATGGTGGAGTAATTCAGCTTCGTATGCCGAAAAGGCATGGCGGAGAGCTATCTCTTACGATGAAAATGTAATTCAAAAAGATGATGTCGATAAAATTAATGGACTTTCGGTTCGTTGCATTAAAGATTAGCTGCTACCCTTGGTGTTTATTAGTTAACTCCAAGTCTTAATATATCAGCAGGATTTCCAATTTCAAATTTCAAAGCAGAGTTCCCGAAACGGAATTCTGCTTTTGTAATACCCAATCCTATAAGTTTATAGTAAAACTCAGTTTTCTCTAAAAAAAGCAAGATGAATATGAATATATAGTGAATTCGGTAATATTATCAATTTATGACTAAAGAACTTTTTTAAATTTTATTGTTGAGAACACTCACTATTATTACTATTATTTAAAAATCGTTTAATTTCCTTTGGCTTTATTACTATTTCTTTATGAAAATTTCTAGAAACTAAATTGATTTCTTTTTCAACTTTATCTATAATTCCAATTCCTATAGAGTAATTGCCTTCGACTAAATTGGTTTCATTCATGCAAATTTTTTCTTTGAATAATTTACCTATCTCATCAGTACTTGGTCTAATTATTATTTCTTTTAATCTTTCTTCTTCTGAAAGTGAATTAAAAATGGCTTCTAGTTTGTTTTTCATCGGTTTGGGTGTAAACTTGTTTTGTGGAATTTTTAAAATTTTAAAGCGACACCAATTCCATTTTCATTAAATTTAAGTTGTATTTTTAACCCAACTTGATTAGCCGAGTTATATATATTTATTGCTTGTGTTATTTTCGAGTCACCTATGCTAGCAAAAATTATCCCCCCGATAATACCTGCACCACTGACACCTAATAAAACTCCTTTTGTGCTACTCCAAGAAAAAATCGAAAGACCAAGTGTAAAACCAAATACAAAAGCTGAAGGATATGCAAATATTTTCCCAACAGTACCCAGAGTTTTCCCATATTCAAATAGATTGTTAGCATTTGGGTTTGTAGCCATTTTGTCTGAAAATTCCTGTTTTGTTAGCAAATTATCACCCTGATATGCTTTCCCTGATTTCAAAATAATAAAATCACTACGAATTTCAGAATTTTGATTTGATGAAATATTTTTCTCTGTAAAAACATCTTTAACGCCATTTTCATATTTAATCATGAAAACTTCTTTTAAATTCATTGAATAAATTGGTCCATTTATGTTTTCAAACCGCTTGTATTTAATTTCGGCAGATGTTATTTCAATAACTTTTGCTTTTATTTCATCACCATTTTGTTTAGTAATAATATCTTGAGAGTAAATTGTAAAAGTCGTAAACAGACATAAAATAAACATTATTAATTTTTTCATAATTAAGTATTTAGGGTTATATTATATTTTTTAACGGTTTCTAAGCTTCTATATTTACTTTGACGTATTTCGTATGCTAGTTGATAAAATGAAAACAGCGTGGCCAAATTGCCTACCGCTGTTAAGGTCCGACCAAGAACCCACTGTACTGTAAAGCAACGACCACGCTTTCACGTGGCGTTTTGCTTTATTCATGTACAGCTATAAAAATTGGTCGGTTTTAACGGCTGAATTAGGCGAAACGCTATATTTTATGGCATTACTAAATATTTTGTGGAATAAGGTTTAAGTTTCCGAAGTAAAAAAGT
>CAZFPO010000044.1:0-10849 GCA_964521105.1 uncultured Lentimicrobiaceae bacterium
CTCAATCTCCTCAATCTCCTCAATCTCCTCAATCTCCTCAATCTCCTCAATCTCCCCAATCCCTTCAATCTCCTCAATCTCCCCAATCCCTTCAATCTCCTCAATCTCTTCAATCTCCTCAATCCCTTCAATTCCTTCAATCTCCTCAATCCCTTTCCAATCTCCTCAATCTCTTCAATCTCCTCAATCTCTTCAATCTCCTCAATCTCTTCAATCTCCTCAATCCCTTTCCAATCTCCTCAATCTCTTCAATCTCGTACCAATCTCATTTCAATCTTTCCTCAATCCTCCTTCAATCCCCCTTACCACCACATTTTAAAAGGTTTATATTCTTCAATTTCAAGTAAATGTTTACTTAATTTGTAACACTCAAGCTTAATTAAATGCTTGTAACTCACACTACGTTTTAAGGTGCGATGCTGAATTGTTTCAGAAAGCCGTTCTTCAAATGCTTGGACAAAAATCTTTTTCCCAGTTTCGTTTAATAGACATTTATTAAGTTTTTTGTCGAAATGTTTTTCTTGTATCTCTTTTTTATTTAGCACTTTAAAGATGATTCGGTCAACTAAAATGGGCTTAAAAATTTCCGAAACATCCAACGATAGCGAATACCTGCGTTCGCCAGGTGAGTGCAGATAACTAATGGTTGGATTTAATTGAGTTTGATGAATCGCCCTTAAGCACTGGCTATAACACATCATATTTCCGAATGAAATAAGGGCATTTACTTCATTTTGAGGTGGTTGTTTTGTTCGATTGCCCATTTCAAAATCGTTTAGAATTAAATCAAAAGCTTGGTAATAGGTTTGACGAATATTTCCCTCGATTCCCATGAGTTCGTCAACTGCTAAAGCTGTATGAATAAGTTCCGAAAATTTTTCTATTTGTGCGATATGATTGTCGAGATTTTTACCACGATTGTTGTAGTAACGCAAGTTTTTAATCATGTTGTAAGATGCACCTTCGATAAATTTCCGGGCAATAATTATTCGTTTCTTTTTATCTTGGTAAAACTTAGTTTGAGCTAAAATCATTTTTCCAGATAAAAGAAAATCGCGAGGCATAAAAGAACCCGTGTAATTTTCGTAATAATCGAAAAAGTGAACTGCTATATCATTTTGACCCAGAAAATTATACAACGAACTACTTGCCTTTAGTGATCCAAAAACATATAATTCGCTGATGTTTTCAACTGGCAAATAGCGAGGCGTATCCTCTCGCTCAATACCAAGGCTATTTTCTACGATAGGGGTGAATTTCAACGTATTATCCTTACGTTCAAGCAATCCTGGATTAAATAAGTAGTACGTTTTTTTCATATATTTTACTCTTTACAATCGACTCAATCTATCAATCTTTTCAATCTTAGTTGGTGAGGGCACTCGAACCAAAATTTCCCTTCAATACCCTCAATCCCTTCAATCTTCTTCAATCTCTTCAATCTCATTTCAATCTTTCCAAATCTCCCATCTCGGCTCCGCTCGATGTCCAATTACAATCTCGTATCAATCTTTTCCAATCTCTCTTCAATCTTTCTTCAATCTTTCCTCAATCTTCTCCTACAAAACAAAACTCATAATAACTGCAATTTTTACAAATTCTCGATTCAAGGCGGGGAGGGCAGGAGTCGCTGTTTAGAATTGTTTCAATATCCTGTATAACGTTTTTGATGTAAACCCTATCACTTTCAGAAAGAATAACATTGTTTTTTTGTCGTAGTGTAGGATATTCTAAAATTCCGCTAACACCTTCAATTCCATTTTGTTCCAGAACAAATATGTAATATTTTAATTGCCATTCGTGAGCCTCTTCAATTTTATCCGATTTTTTGGTTTCATGAATTATTTTTTTTGCAGTATCGTAGTAATCGAGTTTTATTCCATCAATTTCCAGTTCCTGATACCGTTCGGAGCGTTGCAAGTAGGAGTTTTCGTGAATAAGTTTGCCTTCATAAACAAGGTCGGAAGTGTGTTCCATATTTATTCCAGTAGCAAACAACCACAACTTTCGTTTGCAAACGTGATAATAATTAAAATGCGTTCCTGTCATGTATTATTGTGTAAATGCTTGAATTTAAGTTTGTTTTATATTCCAGTCAATTTGAGAACAAATATCGCTCAATTCGCTAATTACAAGTTCAAATTTTGGCAATGCACTTTCTTTAAGATGGTTTTGTAAACTACTTTCCCAAGCTTGTTTTACTTTTTTAAGTTGGCTTTGATTAAAGAAATCTTCAAAATCGAGAAAAGTAATGTTTTTATATTCTGCTTTCAGAAAGAATGAAGAAACGATAATCTGAATGTCCAAATTTTCACTAAATTTAAGTAAATACCACAAATCAAAATAATCTCGGGGAGCAGGATAAGACCTTTGTAATAATGCCCTGAATTTTTCGGCAATTATCTCCGAAATTGAATAGCATGGAATTTTGATGTTGTCAAAAAGCATGAAATGGGAAAAAGAACTATAGAGAGTTCTTATTGAAGGAGGATTTACAAGTTTTTCGTAAGTGATGACTTCAATTTTAATTGAAGTATGCCACCGATTAGAAATCAAAGATTGTTGATTTTTTTTGTGATTTGCTCCCCAATATTTGATTTGTGAACTGTATCCAACTGTATTATCGTTCCAGATTAAGGGAGTGATTTGAACTTTAGAAAATCGGATTCCAATTTTATGAGTTATATTGTCGCATACCGACTGAATTAGCTTGTTTGTAATTAATAGTTCAGAATTAATGAGTGTAAAATCCAGATCTTCAGAAAAGCGATAATCTGGAAAATAGCATTTTTTCAAGCAGGTTTCACCTTTAAAAATGAGATAATTTGATGCCCAATCCGTTGAGTATAATTCTGCTAAAAAATGTCCCAACACCCAATTTTTATCAATGGTATCAGGCGGAACACATTCATTTTCGGCAATTTTGAATATTTCACTTTGAAGTATCATTAATACGTTTTTTGAATGATTTGCAATAAATTTTCTTTAGAGATATTCAATCGTATTCTCCATTTGGAATTAAATTCTCCTGTATTTTCGCCAAAAGGATCAATGATGGTGTATTTCACGTTCATCATTTTTAAAACTTCATTTTGAAATTTTGTAAATCCTTTCATTTCATATAGTTCCGATAGAAAAGCCATTCTTTTTAAAACCGAAAGATTTCCTGTATTTTTAACAAGTTCGAGCAGTTTTGTAGTGTTGATTTTAGCCTTGTAAAATGCTCTAATCAGCTCTTCGTATCCACCCGAATACTGTGGCAAGTCAAAACAATCGAACAGTGTTTTTTCGACATTAGTTACATTAAATTGTTCGTTTCCATACCCCATTTGAATAATACCGCTTATTTTTGATGGTTTAACCTTAATAAACTTGTATTGTGTGTTAAAAATTTTTTTATCATTTTTTCGGTATTCAGATTGAACATACACCACATTTGAAATTTGTTCGGTTAAACCATGAATATTTAAAGCCGACCAGTATGCAATGGCAGCATTTTTTAAAATAAAGTTGCCAATGACATACGGATTACGGAAATTGCGGATGCAGTAAAATCCACCACCTAAGGAAAATAATTGCTCCTCACGAACCAATCTTCGTAAAATGGGCTTTAAATTCAAATAAGATAAACCAGTTAACGATACCAAGGTTTTGATATTTACCAAACTTAACTCATTATCGTTAATCAAGTTTGTTATTTCAGCATCTTTACTTTTTAAATTCATTGTTTAAAGCGATTGATTGTATATTGCCTTTTGTGGTAAAATTAGTGCAAATATAACACTTTTTGTGTAACGAAAGGTAATGGATTTGACTATAAAAATATTTCATCCAAATCAATGTTAGCAGATTCTTCTTCTTTAATCAGTAACCCTAATTCTTTAGAGTATTTTCGTTTTATAGTGAAATAATAAGTTTGAATAATTTTATCTTCATTTTTTGTATTAAAAGCATGAATTTTTCTTTCAATCACTCCAGAATTAATAAATCCAGCAAAACGTTTTTTAGAAATCTGAACTTTTAAAGATTCAGCCTTTACAAATTCATATTGGTTCAGATATGATTTGAATTCTGATTCATTTATGATAGGTAAGACTTTAACTCCATCAAATTGGGAATAAAAATCTTCCTCTGATTTCTGTGAATATATAAAAGGTGAAAGTTGAGTTGTTATTAGTTCTTTCAAGGCATTATAGACTAAATCAAACTCTTCTTTATCTTTTGAATCCCATGAAGGATAAACATAGTCAATAGCCCTCTGAAGTTCTTTTTCTTGTATGCTTGTTTCAAACCAACTTAGAGATTCTATCGTACGGTCAATTACTGCTTGATTTGTGTATATGTATTTAGAGTCTATGCTATTACGTTCTTTAAATACGTTGCATACGCAAATTCCCTTTTCTCTTTTTCTATTAACACGACCAAAACGTTGGATTAGAGCATCTATTGGGGCAGGTTCTGTATAAATAATATCATAATCAATGTCTAAACTAACTTCGATTGCTTGCGTACCTACTAAAAGTTGTACTCTTTCTTTTTTCAATTCACTTTCATTGTTGTTTCTATCCAATGAATTAAAATTACTATGAAGTAATACTTTATTATTTGATTTAAGATTATTATAGGCAATTTGCGATTGTTCTACAGAATTACACACAACCAAGACTTTTTTGCCTTCATCCAAATCTCTCTGAATCAGATTTAAATTGTCGGCTAATAATCCTTCATGTAAAATAATTCTATGACGTGTGAATTTCTCATATACTTCATCGCTTGCAGAGATTTCAGAATAATTACCAATAGCTTTCTCTATTTCTTGTTTTAAAAAAAATGGCAATGTGGCAGTCATTATAAAAACTTTTACATTAAAATGTTTTACAGCAAATTCAATTAGTGTAGTAATCTGTGCAAAAACATCTGGTTGATAAGCGTGTATTTCATCAAAAATAAAATAACCACCCACCCACTCAAAAATTCCTTTTTCAAACCCTTTGAGCCCAAAAATATTTTTGAGAAGTTGAAAAGGAGTTACAACTTTAATTGGTGTAATAATTGTTCGGTAATTCTCTTTTAGCTTATTTGAAATATATTGTCTGTTTTCTTGAGTAATTGTTGGGGTTTCTCTTTCAATAAAACTTTCAAGATATTCATTTAGTTTTCCATGAAGCAACCCGACTTTTTTATTATTTCCAATATCACCGACAAGTCTTTCATACATTGCATTGATAGATGCAGTAAAGGGAAGGATATAAAATACTCTCCCTTGCCCAAATGCATTCATTTGTTTTTGCAACCATAGAAATGAGGTTTCAGTTTTCCCTGAACCAGTAGGAGCAGTCAATATTATATTCCCAATTTTTTCTGATGCTTCTAGTTGATGAGGATAAAAGTCTAAGCCTTTAAGTTGTAATTCATTTTTCTTTTTGTTTAAAAAATCAAAATCGGAATTTTGTAAAAATTCAATTTTTTCAATAAATGCTGATGATAAATGGTCGCATTGTTTAAATGCACCAGCCAACAAAAGCAATTTTAGATAATTTTCTTGTTCTAATTTTACTGGATTGCGTTTGTAGTCTAAAATAAATTTTCGTGGTAAATTCGAATCGATTTCGTTAAGTTTAATCTCAAATTCTTTTAATAATGATAGAACAGAGTCGAGTTTTATGTGTTTTTTAAATTCTGACTCGAAAGATAATTTTGAATCATCGTCCAATTCCAACCATAAACTGTTCCCTTTGTCTTGTTTATATGAATGTTCAATAAAACTAAAAAGATCATCGTAGTTTTTATGATGTCCTGCAACTACAAGTTTTGCCATTTTTTTTTCTGAATCATGTATTTCCAATCCTTCAATAAAAGGAATAGAATATAGTTCATGACGTTGTTTTAACCATTTATGCGGTTGACAACGTAACATGCTTTGAAACTCCGAATGTGATTTTCCTAAATCATGACAAACCACACATAGATAAAGAATATGCCAAAAGTTTTCGGTATTTGCAATAGGTAAATTGGGAAATCCTTTTTTAAGATTTTCTAATATCTTCAACCCATCTAGGATGTGTTGTTTTAGAGTAATCTGAGGTTCTGATTTTGCCAGAACCTCAGATTTGGTCGAATTATCCATAATATGAGCTAAAATCAAGTTCGTGAAAATAGATATGAACTTCTTTTCCTTGTTTGGTATAATCAATACTTGCAGTAAGATTTGTTTGACAGTCAGCCAAATTAAAATTTATAATCGAATAAGGTTCAGTTCCTAAATTATTACGAGGTATTGTATTAGAAAAGTATTTTGGTAATGGTTGGATAAGACCAGGGAAAAAATTACCCATAAAAGGAATTATTTGTCCTTTTATCTTTTCAGCATTATTGATTTCTTGTAAATCCACTTCCTTAATGCTATTGATTGTTGCCAAGTCGTTGGAACGTCCTAATAATAACGGGTAAACAGGAAACTTGAAATAATCAGCTAATTCCTTGTCTTGTAAATAAATAATTAAATGATTATTAAAAAGGAATTCTCTGTTTATGATATTCGATTTAGTTGTATTTTTTGGATAACCTTTATCATGAGTTTCAATTTGGTAAATACTTTCGAGATCGATTTGTTTGGCTTCAAATTCAAAGTAATAACCGATTTTCAGTTTATCATGTTTAATGTATTTGCCTGCTGCGGCATTGATTAATCCCAAAACTGTACTAATAGGTGGCACTTCTAGAGTTGGTTGGAAGCCGGATATCAAGTTCGGATATTTAAAACTCGAAGTCCAAGATGTAATATCAATTTTGAAAACTTTCATATTACAATTGTGTTTTTAATTGTTCAGTATATTGGTCTATAGCATCATTGATGCTTAAAACTTTTACATTTGAAAATTCATTTTCCAATGCTTTTAGACTGTTTGCTTTTTCATCCAGAAAGCCACTTCTTCTGCCAATAAATACCATGCCTTGAATGTTGTCTTTGTAATCAGATAGAACTTCTTTTATTGCTTCTATGTTTAATTCTACCACATCATTATCTTTTCCATTTGCTGATGCTATATGTGAAAAAGGATGATTCCCACTATTAAGAGTTGCTAAAATGATGAATTTTGGAGTAACATCACCCATATTATTAGTTTGCATTGCTCCGCCTGAAATGTTTTTAAGAGCTAGTATTGTTTCGGTAATTCTTTTATGACGGATGTCGTTACCTAAACGAACTAATTTATATGGATTTCCTTTTTCATCTTTTAAAAAATTATCATCAACTTCACTTGCACCATTTTCTAATGCTTCCTTTTTTAAAGCATCAGTTAAATTTTTAAATCCAGTTTTATTATACGTGGCAAAAGTTCCAGCCTGTTCTAAATCAAGGCTAAACATACCTTTCATAATAGCACTGTATTCTTGTTTCCCATAAGGAACAGAATCTCCATCCTGACGAGCCATACTTGACCAATTTTCAACTGGGCGAACGGAGCCAACGGAAACCAAAACAGAGTTTTTTAAGGGAGAAACGCGAGTTACAGTAATGTTTTCTTTCTTTACTTTTCCTTTCTCATCTGTAACTTCTTCGGTTGCAGCTTTCATATATCCAAAAATATCATCATCTGCATACTGAATTGGATTTGCAGAAGTAAATGCAATTTTTGCATCTCTTGTAATTGGAGATAAATTCCAATTAAATGTTTTTTGTAAAGTATCACGCCACCAATAACGCCATGCTTGACCGGATACGTATACATAGCTTTTACCATCTTTGTATATGCGTTTTGTGCCAACTGCATTATCAAAATTACTTTGTGTGTTTTTTCCTGCATTATTCAATGCAACAACATCCACGTCAATTAGGATAAATCCTTGTGATTTTAAGTTACTCATAATTATATTGATTTTAAATTAATTTTCATTTATATCTGTGTCTTCGGTCTCAATTCCTAATAATTCAGCTTCAACATGAATGTTTTTGGCATGCAGTTCTTGGTAAATAGCAAATAGTAAAATGTCACGAATGTCTCTCCATGAAATATCATCAGGAAATAGGTAATAAACAAGTTCTTCCATGGTAATAATAGTTTCTTTTGTTCCATCTTTGTAATTCTTCGCTACTACATTTTTCAAAAAGAATCGCCTCAATTCATAAGCATTTTTGTAGCCATCTAAAGCTTTAATGCTCTTTTTAATAGCATCTTCGTCTGTATTAGTCAGAAAAAGAGCTAATTCTTTGATTTTGTTTAATGTTTCTTGTCTCATATTTTGTACATGTTTTAAATATATTTCAATAATTGTAAAGTTGAATTTATGTGTTATGCCCCATTTGACAAATAGTTTTAATAATGATTTGCCATTTAGGAGGTTTTCTAAGATAGCATTACGCCATAATTTATAGTTTTCAACACTGATATGTTCTGTGTTTTCTTTCTTTGTAATATCGTAATTAAATGTTGTTGGATTGTATTTTGCACCTTTAAATTTGCTACTAGTATAATGGGAAAAAAGGAATAACTGCCAATCAGATTTTAATTTTGGAGACTGGCAGTATGAATAAAACCAAAAAACTTTTGAAGGAATTTCGTATATCACAATTTCTGGACTTGCACCAAAGTTTGTAAAATGATATAAAGTCAATGATAAATTTTTAATTTGATCTGTAGCTTCTTTAATTTTGTTTACAAGAAGATTGTCTACAAATTGAAATAAGGCATTTGAGGGTATTCCAAATTCTGATTTTAAAACACCTTCAGATAAAGAAGTTGCTAAGTTTGCCAAATTTGATTCGCAATTTTTTGTTACGAAATATTCAGATACATCAGCTTGATTACTTTGAAGAATGGCGATTCTTCCTCCAATAAAAATTGATCCATATGGTATGAAAAACATTCGTATAATCATTTCTTTAGAAACCATCATTCCGAATTGAAAATTATGATGGAAATTGACAAAAGTTCCTGACCCGGTCATTAACGAGTTATCTCGTCCAGCTTTATATAATTTTGTATATCGTCCTGTTATTCGGCAATAGCCATCATCAGATTTGACAGTTTCATTAATAAGAGAAGAAAAATACTTAACAGTTTCTTTAATTTTAACATCGCCTTTATAGGCAGGCTGTGTTATAGCCGAGTTCAAGAAAAAAGGGTTTATTTTACCTTTCCACTTGTTTACATAGATTTTTGCAATGTATTCAATTAATTCTAAAATATCTTTATCTGGTTGTTTTCTCATAAGATATTTAATCACATAACCTCCAACATCTGCAAAAGGATCACCAGTTGGACGAGTTAGCCATTCGTAATTTGCAGTTTTACATTCTTTTTTCATTTATATTGTTCCTTTATCGTTAATTCAGTAAATTTCTTTGCATAATAATGCCATTTTTCATTATTTTCCCAAGTTGATATTTCATATTCAGAAAATCCTTGAAAGAGTAAATCTGAAACTTTCCATTTTATATTAAAAATATAATCTTCTTCAGAAAAAATGCAACCATCATCAATCATGTATATTGTGTCCATGTTTACAGTATTATATTTATTTTTTTGCAAATATAATACGTTTTCTGGAATAATTAAGCCAATGAATAAAAAAAGTTGAAAGTTTATTTATAGTTGCATTTTATAATTATATTTTTTAGTATATTTGTGCTTTATTTTCAACTATCTAATCATACCTTGTAGGAATTGAAATATGAAAAAAAATAGTTGAATTTTTCTCCCCCTTTCTCAATTTTTCACGAGAAAGGGGGTTTTGTTTATATCGCTCAATATTTTTTTCATTCATTTATTATTTCATAGTATCTTTTTTTTCTAAGTTTCAATTTCTCTTTCCCTCTAACCATTCATATTTTCAAAACATCCGATAAATCATACTGTAAATACATTATTCACTGTATGTTGAGTCCTTGATTGTTGAGAATCCATGTTTTAATTTTTACTTTTCAAACTCTTCTTCAAGCATTACGTTCACATCTTCAATATCAAATTCGTTCACGTCCCATTCTTCATCTTCGTCCATAAAAAGCCACTCTTTGGTGTCTTTATATTCTGGATGTTTTGGATTGGCTAATATTTCTAAAATATTTTTGTAACCCCATGGACCACCGCAATCATCGGGTGGACATTTGCCTTGTCCTTTAAGGCATTTGGGTGCCGTTATTTTTTCTTTTATGATTTTTTCGAGGGTGATTTTATGAACCCAATCATCACCAAAATCGTAGATGTAGGTAAATTTCTGATTTTCAGTCTTAAAAATGCTTTTTAGTTTTGTTTTACTTGCATCTAAATCGGGTTCTTCCCAATCCTCATCAGAAATTTCTGCAATCAAAGGATGGCTTCCATATCCCTGAGGCGAAAACTGGTAAAGGTGAGCAAAACCCCATCCAAAACTAATTTGAATTACGCTATGAAAATCGTCAAATGTAAAATCTGCAGGAACCATTAATCTCCGCCAAACCGTTGGTTTGCTAATGTTGCTAAGTTGAATTTTAAATTGTAAAGTCATTATATAATTGTTTAATAATTTGTTTAATCAAAATTAAATAAAAAACACATTCAATCTATATTAATTTTAGTTTATTCTTTTTCCAATCTTGTTTCAATCTCGTCAATCCCATCAATCTTTCATATCTTACTCCAATCTCGAACCAATCCCTTCAAACTTGTACCAATCCCTTCAATCTCCTTCAATTTCCCTTAAATCTCTTATCAATCTCTCCAATCTCTTTTCAATCTTGTATCAATCTCTTCAATCTCTTTTCAATCTTGTATCAATCTCTTCAATCTCTTTTCAATCTTGTATCAATCTCTCCAATCTCTTTTCAATCTTGTATCAATCTCTCCAATCTCTTTTCAATCTTGTATCA